>NZ_SCND01000368.1:0-5802 GCF_005503585.1 Pseudomonas sp. 2VD | reverse complement strand
AGAGGTGTAGAAGAGACAGGAACACGACCTGCCCCGACATGCCCGGCTGCACCTCACCGCCGATCCAGATATCGCCGCCGATCTGCTCGACGCTTATCCGCCCCCGGCGACCCAAGGCCGTGCCCTGGCTCGCCGTGTAGCGCCCGGGCATGACTCCCGTGCCGATCAGCCATTGCGCCAGGCTCGCGTTGAGGCTGCCGGTAACGGGGTCTTCATTGAGTTCCTCGCCCATGAAGGCGCGCACTTCCACATCCGCCTCCGCCTGGGGACCTTGCCAGGGCGCGACCACGCCCACGTTGAGCCCGTCGAGCTTCGCGTAGTCCGGGCGAATGGCCAGGACCTCGTCACGCGTGGCCAGCCGAACGGCGACCCAGCCGGGTCCGTTGTCCACCCATTGGCTGCCGAGTACCTGCCCCGGGGACAGGCCAAGCCCGCTCTCGATCCGTCGCAACACCTCGTCTTCGACCGCTCCGCCACGAAGCAGGGGAGGCGCCGCGAACGACAGCAAGGCGCCCTTGCGGCGGATGCGGATCAGGCCCGCCAGACACTCCTGGACGATCTCGTCAGCAGCATTGCCGCCCCCCTGGTTCAGCCAGACCTGGCAGCTTCCCAGCGTCGGATGCCCGGCAAAGGGCAACTCCCGCAACGGGGTGAAGATCCTCACGCGATAGTCGGCTTCGGCAACGGTCGGCCGCAGCAGGAAGGTCGTCTCGCTCAACTGGGTCCAGGCGGCGAACTCGAGCATCTGCTGGCTGCTCAGGCGGTCGGCGCCAATCACCACGGCAACGGCGTTGCCTTTGAAGGGCTGTTCGGAGAAGACATCGACTTGCTCGAAGGGTAACGAAACCGGCATGGAACCTCCTGTTGTTGTGGCGGGGGAGGATAGGCTAGAGAGCTGCCGTCCGAAACCGGAGGGGGAACTTTCGAGGGGCTGCCGCGGGACGGTAGTTGTTTTCGTTAGGGACAGCGTGCGGTAAAAAGGGGCCAGTGTGCTCTCTTCTTCTACGGATTCCGTATTCGAAGTATCTTCGGATTTGAGCGTTAGTTGGCCGGCTTGCGGGGAGCGGCATGATGGTGGCGTGCGGGCTGGAAAATCATAAGAGCTGGCTGGTTAGAGTAGCCTAATGATTAGACTCGTTTCTCTACAGTTCTTTGTCCGACCAGCCTTCCAGTTTTGTCTGGATTACTTTGCCCTTTTCGCCTTCATTCTGAACTGATACATACTGGTAGGTTTTTTTAAGCGAGGCCCTGACGCCATTGTCAATCAATTTGAGCGTGTAGGTGGTTTTTGAATTCTCCTCATCACTGATTCTATTGCTGAGGAATTTCTGCCCATGCTTGAGTGTCGCGACGAGCTCGCGATTGCTGACGGTTGCAGTCCAGCCATTAGCTGGCGCAGGTGTGCCCATGACATATTCGTTGGCTGGATGAAAGACCGAAATTCCAGAGTCCCATCCCGCAACTTTTACTGATCCGGCATCGTGTGTCAGTGCTCCATAGATGGCGGTGAATGCCTGTAGGAAGTTTAACTGAAATTCTTTTGACTTGGCGATTGCATTTCCTTCGCTGTCGTAAAAACCTATTCCGGAGAACTTGCCCTGGTCGGCAGTGACCGTCTTGATGGGGGAGGCCATGTTGCATACGTCAAATACTATTTTTCTAAATTGCATAAGCAGTTTTGTTTTCTTTCTGAAGTCAGCGACCGCTTTCGCCACGGCCTCGGCACTGCTGCTTCCCGCCTGAGCCCCTCCACCGTGAGCAAGAATTATTGCGCCCGCATCTCCTTGAAGTGTTGACAAGTCTGGAGTGTGAATGTCTTCAGTGGCATGCCTTGTAACGGCTTCGGCCTCCAATACTTCGAAACCTTTCAAAGGCTCATCGCTATTATTCGAGAAGATTTCCTGGATATCGCTCTGCGAGCGCTTCGCAGAAAGGTGGTACCAGCCAATGAATTTGACTTCGCTTCTTGATGCATATTTGTGGTAAATGCCAAGTACGCTAGGTATTGGGCTACAGCCCTTAAGTCCAACCGTGAATATAAATACATTTTTAACTCTCATGCAAGTCTCCCTGTTTTCTGGTTGTAGTAAATGAGCCAAGAGTTTAATAGGCATGCTAGTTCAGGTCGGCGAAATTTCAAGTCGATAAGCATGGCGTTGGTCTGGTTGGGTTGGAAGGCTGGTTTTTTCTGCGAGTCCTCCCTGTGGTGGAGATTTCTTGAATCTGAAAGCCTGCGAGTTAAACCTGAAACTTTTTTCCCATGAAGAATACCAGAGCCCCTGATATTTGAGATTGTAAATAACCTTGGTAGATATTCATGGCTAGCTTGGAGCGAAAACGCTAATTGGGTGCGTTACCTAAACATTACCCTCCTGATACTTGCTCCAGATCGCTCGTAAAAGCCGTCATGATGTAACTGCCGCATCGGAAAAGACCTCATGTGTCTGAGCTCATGCTCGACATGGCCTGGCGGCGAACTGATGTCCCTCCACCAGCGGGAGCTTGGGCTGCTGGCAGAGGGCAGGCATCTGGCACGATCGCTTCCAGAGTAGGACGCGCTACACCCAGCGCCGGAACAACAGGCTGGCATTCACCCCGCCGAAGCCGAAGCCATTGGACAGCGCGTGTTCCATCGGCCAGCGCCGGGCTTCGCCGCGAACCAGGTCGAGGCCCTCGGCGTCGGTGTCGGGCGTTTCTAGGTTGAGTGTGGCGGGGGCGAGCTGGTCGCGCAGTGCCAGGACCGTGAAGATCGCCTCGATGCCGCCGGCGGCGCCCAGGAGGTGGCCGGTGGCGGATTTGGTCGCGCTGATGGCGAGCCCGCTGCCGGTGCCGAACACGGCCTCGATGGCGGCCAGTTCGCCCTTGTCGCCTACCTGGGTGGAGGTGGCGTGGGCATTCAGGTGCTGCACCGCGGCCGCTTCCACGCCGGCCTGGCGCAGCGCCTGCTGCATGGCCCGGCGGGCGCCGCTGCCATCTTCCGGCCCGGCGGTCATGTGGTAGGCGTCGGCGCTGGTGCCGTAGCCCACCAGCTCGGCGATGGGCCTGGCGCCGCGCGCCAGGGCGTGCTCCAGTTCCTCGATGACCAGTAGGCCAGCGCCTTCGCCCATGACGAAGCCGTCGCGGGCCTGGTCGAAGGGGCGCGAGGCGCGCTCGGGGCTGTCGTTGAAATCGCTGGACAGGGCGCGCGCGGCGGCGAAGCCGGCCAGGCTGACCCGGTGGATGGTCGCTTCCGCGCCGCCGCAGAGCGCCACGTCGACCTCTCCCGCGCGGATCATCCGCGCCGCGTCGCCGATGGCTTGCACGCCCGCCGCGCAGGCGGTCACCGGGGCGCCCAGCGGTCCCTTGAAGCCATGGCGGATCGACACATGGGCGGCCGCCATGTTGCAGAGAAAGGACGGGATGGTGAAGGGTGACAGGCGTCGCGGTCCCTTGCCGTCGGTGGTCCGCACCGCTTCGGCGATGGCATGGAAGCCGCCCACCCCGGAGGCGATGACGGTCGCCGTGCGCTCCTGCGCCTCGGCGCTCTGCGGCGCCCAGCCGGCCTGCGCCAGGGCCTCTTGCGCGGCGGCCAGGGCGAAGAGGATGAAGCGGTCCATCTTGCGTTGTTCCTTGGCGGCCAGCAGCAGGTCGGGATCGAAGCCGGCCTGCGGGTCCTGGGCGCGGTCGGGGACCTGGCCGCCGATGCTGATGGGCAGGTCGCCGATCAGCTCCGCCGGGAGCGTGGCGATGCCCGATTGCCCGGCCAGCAGGCGTTGCCATATGGGTTCGACTCCGCAGCCCAGCGGGCTGACCGCGCCCATGCCGGTGACGACGATACGTTTGCTCATGAGGGTCCGAGTCCTTCTGTTCCGATGGAATAGCAGTCAGTGGACGTAACTATCATCATGAAAGTAACATGCGGACCAGCACTTTGTGAGCCTCGCCAAGGAAGAACCATGCAACGCAAGACCTTCGCCGATGCCGAATGCCCCATCGCCCGCAGCCTGGAACGGGTCGGCGAATGGTGGAGCATCCTGATCATGCGCGATGCGCTACAGGGCCTGCGCCGCTTCGACGAATTTTCCCGGAGCCTGGATATCGCGCCGAACATGCTTACCCGGCGCCTGAACGCGCTGGTGGAGGCGGGCCTGCTCGAACGCCAGCCCTACAGCCAGCGTCCGCTGCGCTATCAGTACGTGCCCACGGCCAAGGGCGAGGATTTTCGCGTCGTGCTCATGGCTTTCGTCGCCTGGGGCAATCGCCACTACGCAGAGGAAGGGCAGAGCGTGCAGCTCGTCGAGCGAACAAGCGGGCGGCCGGTGCGCTCGTTCATGGCGGCTCTCGCCGATGGCCGAACGGTACCGCTGGAGCAATGCACCGTGCAGGCCGGGCCTGCCGCCAGCGAGGAAATGCGCCAGCGCCTGGCGGCCATGCCGGAGCGGAGCGAGCTACCGGCTCGATGAACGGGCTCCCTGGCGTACGCCGCCTGGTCGAGGAGGCGGACGAGGCGTTCGCGGTTCTGTTCCTTGTAGCTGGCCATCGTTCGCGGTCGTGGTTGGGAGAAACGCGATCGTCGAGGCTTGCGCATGGCGCTGGCAGGTCCGCCTCGCGAGCCGTTCGGCAACACCGCGAGCCCTCGGCCTGCTAGAGTGTGCAGCCTCGTTCGCGGAGGTCTGCATGCGTATTCTCGCCGATGAAAACATTCCCGTGGTCGACGCCTTCTTCGCCGACCAGGGCTCCATTCGCCGCTTGCCCGGGCGCGCCATCGACCGCGCGGCGCTGGCCGAGGTCGACGTGCTGCTGGTGCGCTCGGTCACCGAGGTCAGCCGCGCCGCGCTGGCCGGCTCGCCGGTGCGCTTCGTCGGCACCTGCACCATCGGCACCGACCACCTCGACCTCGACTACTTCGCCGAGGCCGGCATCGCCTGGTCCAGCGCGCCCGGCTGCAACGCCCGCGGGGTGGTGGACTACGTGCTCGGCTGCCTGCTGGCGATGGCCGAGGTGCGCGGCGCCGACCTGGCCGAACGCACCTATGGGGTGGTCGGCGCCGGGCAGGTCGGCGGGCGGCTGGTGGAGGTGCTGCGCGGGCTGGGCTGGAAAGTGCTGGTCTGCGATCCGCCGCGCCAGGTGCGCGAGCCGGACGGCGAATTCGTCTCGCTGGAACGGCTGCTGGCCGAGGCCGACGTGATCAGCCTGCACACTCCGCTGAACCGCGACGGCGAACACCCGACCCGCCACCTGCTGGATGAACCCCGCCTGGCCGCCCTGCGTCCCGGCACCTGGCTGGTCAACGCCAGCCGTGGCGCGGTGGTCGACAACCAGGCCCTGCGCCGCCTGCTCGAAGGCGGCGCCGACCTGGAAGTGGCGCTGGACGTCTGGGAAGGCGAACCGCAGGCCGACCCCGAACTGGCCGCGCACTGCCTGATCGCCACCCCGCACATCGCCGGCTACAGCCTGGAAGGCAAGCTGCGCGGCACCGCGCAGATCTACCAGGCCTACTGCGCCTGGCGCGGCATCGCCGAACGTGTGAGCCTGCAAGACGTGCTGCCGGAAACCTGGCTCGCCGGCCTGCAGCTCAACCCCGGCTGCGACCCGGTCTGGGCGCTGGCCACGCTGTGCCGCGCGGTATACGACCCGCGAAGCGACGACGCCGCCTTCCGTCGCAGCCTGACCGGCGACAGCGCCACCCGCCGCGCCGCCTTCGACGCCCTGCGCAAACACTACCCGCCGCGCCGCGAGATCACCGGCCTGCGCGTCGCCACCGGTGGACAGGCGGAGTTGCAGCGGGTGGTGCGGGCGCTGGGGGCGCAGTTGGTCTAGGAA
>NZ_SCND01000367.1:0-5839 GCF_005503585.1 Pseudomonas sp. 2VD | reverse complement strand
GGCATGGACAGCGCCGGACAGTTGCAACTGGACGTGGTCAGCTACGGCCAACGCCGAATCCCAGCAGTCTTTTTCTCATCTGCAGCCAGCCCGAGGTGTCGCGCAACAATTCCACGCGTTGTTCGCCGAAATCTGCGTACAGGCGACCCCTGCGCTCGTACAGGCGAACCTGGCCTTGGCGGGTTGCGTAGCGACCGTATAGCTGTCGCCGGTCCTCCGGGCTCGGCACCTTCAGTGCGGGCGCGCGCGCGGGGGTGGGCTGTACGGCGGGGCGACGAGCGCCCTGCCTGACCTGCAGCATGAGCGACGCCGCTTGCCGGGCCAGGGAGGCGGTGAGCGAACCGCTGTCATCGGCGTTGCTCATGACAATGGCGGCGAGGCGCTGTTCCGGCAGCAGAACCAGGTGGGCGCTGAATCCTGGGGTGGCGCTGGCGTACTCATAGTGACGGATGCCCCCTTCCAGCGGCGCGGAGCCGCACGGGCTGAGGAACCAGGCCAGGCCCACCTGGCAGTCGAAGTCCAGGGCATTGCCGGCGTTCTGCTGGCGGAACATCTCCTCGACGGAGTGTTTCCGGAGAAGCTGGCGCTCCTTGTGGCGCCCGTTGGCGAACAGCATGCGGACGAAGCGGCTGAGGTCGACCGGGCTGCTCCACAGATCGTTGACCGGGAGGTCGCTGGCGGAGCCGGGGCGACCGCCGCCGCTGTAGCCGTGGGCGCGTTGCGCCTGGGGCAGGGCGTTCCTGGCGAAGCTGGAGCGGGTCATCTGCAAAGGCTCCAGCAGGTGCTCGCGCATGTGCTGCTCGAAGTGCTTTCCGGTGTTGCGCTCGATGGCCGCGCCGACCAGTTCGTAGCCAAGGTTGGAATAGGCGACCTGGGTTCCCGGCGGATTGCTCAGCCAGACACCGGATACTTTCGCCGGCAGTTGGCCGAGTGAGTTCGGGCGTTCGCCGAACAGGGGCGGCAGGTGTTCGCCAGGAAGGCCGGACTGATGGCTGAGCAGCCGGCGGAAAGTGATCGCGCGATCCGCCTCGCTCTGGTCGGCATGGAAGCGTGAGCGTACGTAGAACTCGCGCAAGGTGTCCTGGAGCGGAGCGTCGAGAGAGAGTTGGCCGCGTTCGGCCAGTTGCAGGGTCGCGCTGGCGATCAGTAGCTTGGACAGGTCGCCGGCGTGGAATGCGGTGTGCTCGCTGGCGTTGATCCTGTGCTGTCGGTCGGCATAGCCGAAACCGCGGGCCCAGACCAGTTGCTGGTCGTCGACCAATGCCAGGGCCAGGCCGGGCACGTCCTGCCTTTCCATTTCCCGGCGGATGTGGCGTTGCAGATAGTCGATGACCTCGCCGTAGTTGCCCACGGCGGCGCTCGGCACTGGCGGGGCGGGTGGCAGGCCGTGGCAGCCGCTGGTGCCGAGCAGGCAGCCGAGAAGGGGAAGGTGCATGGCGCGAAACATGGAATACCTGGCGGAAAGGCGAGGTGTCCCATGCTAGGGCGGGCCTGGCTGGCAATCCTTACGGCTTTGTCAGCAATCTGTGAAAGATTGTTAAGCCTCCGCTGTCAGCGGGGTCGCTCCCAGGTCAGGCGGAAGGAGGCGCCTCCCTGCGGCGTTTCCAGCGCTTCCGCATAGCCGCCATGCCATTGCGCGACCCGGCGGACGATCGCCAGGCCCAGGCCGAAGCCGCCGGTGCTGCGATCGCGGCTGTCGTCCAGGCGCGAAAAGGGTTCGAAGATCTTCTGCCGGGCGTCCGCCGGTATCCCGGGGCCGTCGTCGTTGACCCGTATCTGACAGCTGTCGCCTTGATCGAGGAGGGCGATTTCGACGCGCGAGTGTGCGTGGCGAATGGCGTTGCGCAGCAGGTTGATCACGGCGCGCGCCATGAAGCGAGGCTCGATGCGGATCTGTTCGACCTGGCAGGCGCTGATCTCGCAGGTGACTCCGGCGGCTTCGGCTTCCAGGGCGACGTCGGCGACGACGCTATCCAGCCAGCTCGCGGCGTCGACGATTTCCCGGTGGCTCCCGACGTTGCCGTGCTCCAGGCGGGCGTAGGTCAGCAGTTCGGAGACCATTTCCTCCAGTTCGCCGAGGTCGGCGCGCATGTCCTCTATCAGGTCGTGGCGTACTTCGGCGTCGACCTGCTTGTTCAATTGCTCGAGTTCGAAGGACAGGCGGGAGATCGGCGTGCGCAATTCGTGGGATACCGCGTTGGTCAGTTCGCGCTGGTTGCTGATCAGGCTTTCGATGCGGTCGGCCATCTGGTTGAAGTGCTGGGCCAGGGTGCGGATATCGGAGCGTCGGAAAATGCGCGTGCGCGATGACAGGTCGCCATCGCCGAAGCGTTGCGCGGCCAGGCGCAGGGTCTCGAGGTCGCGCCAGTGCGGGCGGACCCATACCAGCAGGGCGATGCCGACCAGCACGCCGAGCAGGATGTAGGCCAGCACGGTGAACAGTGGGGTCAGCGAGGGTTCCGGCGGCAGCTTGATGTCGAGCAACTGCGGACCCGCGTCGATGCGGCTGATGAATTCCGTAAAGTCCTCGCGTACCACCAGCAGGTTCTTGTCGAGGAGGGCCTGCTCTTCCTGCGTCAGCTTCGCCTGCCTGGCATCCGTCAGGCTCAGCTCGAGCCCGTAGTGGGGACGCCAGTCTTCGAGCTGTCGCTGGCGTCCGGCCTGGTCCAGCGGGGCCAGCTTTTCCACCAGCGAATAGGCCTGGCCGCGAACGGCGTCGCGGTGATAGTTCTCGACGATGCTGTCGTAGAACGCGTCGATGACATGGTCGACCACGAAGATCGCGGCAGCGAACCCCAGGGCCAGCAGCAGGTAGAGGCGCAGGAACAGGCGCAGCATTCAGAGTTCCCAGCCCAGCGGGTTGAACAGGTAGCCCTTGCCCCAGACGGTCTTGATCCGGACCGGCTCGCGCGGATTGTCCTTCAGTTTATTGCGCAGCTTGCTGATGCAGACGTCGACGCTGCGGTTCAGGCCGTCGAAGCCGATGCCGCGGATCTGGTTGAGGATCTCGTCGCGGGAAAGTATTTCCCCTGCCTGGTTGGCCAGCAGCCAGAGCAGCTCGAACTCCATCGTGGTCAGTTCTATGCCGCGGCCTTCGAGTTCCGCTTCGCGCCGCCGTCGGTCGATGTTCAGCTTGCCGAATGTCAGGCTTTCCGGGGAGGCGGGAAGGGGCGCGTGCCGGCGCATCAGGGCGCGCAGGCGGGCGAGCAGCACCGGTGGCTCGATCGGCTTGATCACGTAGTCGTCGGCGCCGGACTCCAGGCCGAGGATGTGATCAAGATCGTCCTCCTGGGCGGTGAGTATGAGGATCGGCAGGTTCGCGACCCGGCGGATCTCCCGGCACACCTGCAGACCATTCTGTCCGGGGAGCATGAGGTCGAGAACCACCACTTGCGGCTTGAAGTCGAGGAAAGCGGCGAACGCGGCATCACCGCGATGCACCTGGCGCACTTCGAAACCATGCTGGGAAAGGAAGCTGGCAATCAGGCGGGCGAGCTTCTGGTCGTCTTCGACGAGCAATACCTTGCTGAGGGTAGGGCAGTCCATAGGGTTTCATCGGTCGGAGCGGAATCGGCTGGCATTATATGCACCCGCTTCCGGCGAAGCTCCAGCGACTCGTTCGAGACCGGGCTGCGATCGGCGGAAGCGGCCGGAAACACCCCGGGGATCCGCCTGCACCCTGGCGGGGTGACTTCTGCTTTTCCCTCTACTAGAATGCATGCCCTTGATTCTGGGAGCCGGAAGGACCGGCTTACGTCTGTGCAACGAGGAATATCCATGCAAGTTTCTGTTGAAAGCACTTCCGCTCTTGAGCGCCGCATGACCGTTGGTGTGCCTGCCGAGCGTATCGAGACCGAAGTCAACAAGCGTCTGCAGCAGACCGCCCGTCGTGCCAAGATTCCAGGTTTCCGCCCCGGCAAGGTGCCGATGAGTGTCATTCGTCAGCGCTACGAAGCTTCCGCGCGCCAGGAAGCCATGGGCGATCTGATCCAGGAAACCTTCTACGAAGCCGTGGTCGAGCAGAAGCTGAATCCGGCCGGTTCGCCGTCGGTAGAGCCCAAGTCCTTCGAGAAAGGCAAGGACCTGGAATACATCGCAACCTTCGAAGTCTTCCCGGAATTTACCGTTTCCGGCCTGGAAGATATCAAGGTCGAGCGCCTGCAGGCCGAAGTTTCCGATGCTGATGTCGACAACATGCTCGATGTCCTGCGCAAGCAGAACACCCGTTTCGAAGTGGTCGAGCGTGCCGCCCAGAACGATGACCAGTTGAACATCGACTTCGTCGGCAAGATCGACGGCGAAGCCTTCGCCGGCGGAGCCGCCAAGGGCACCCTGCTGGTGCTGGGCTCCGGTCGCATGATCGCCGGCTTCGAAGAAGGGCTGGTGGGGGCGAAGGCCGGTGAAGAGCGCGTGCTCAACCTGACCTTCCCCGAGGACTACCAGAACCTGGACCTGGCCAACAAGGCTGCCGAGTTCACCGTTACCGTCAATAGCGTTGCCGAGCCCAAGCTGCCGGAACTGAACGAAGAGTTCTTCGCTCTGTTCGGCGTGAAGGAAACCGGTCTCGATGGCTTCCGCGCCGAAGTGCAGAAGAACATGGAGCGCGAGCTGCGCCAGGCGATCAAGTCCAAGGTCAAGAACCAGGTCATGGAAGGTCTGCTGCAGGCCAACCCGATCGAAGTGCCCAAGGCCCTGATCGGCAACGAAGTGAACCGTCTGCGCGTGCAGGCCGTCCAGCAGTTCGGTGGCAACATCAAGCCTGACCAACTGCCGGCCGAGCTGTTCGAGGAGCAGGCCAAGCGCCGTGTGGTGCTGGGCCTGATCGTCGCCGAAGTGGTCAAGCAGCACGAGCTGAAGGCCGACGAAGGTCGCGTTCGCGAAATGATCGAGGAAATGGCCTCGGCCTACCAGGAGCCCGAGCAGGTCGTCGCCTGGTACTTCAAGAACGAGCCCCAGCTGAACGAAGTCCGTTCTGTTGTACTGGAAGAACAAGTCGTAGATACTGTCCTGCAAAAGGCCACTGTGACCGATAAGCAGGTATCCTACGAAGAAGCGGTCAAGCCGGCCGAAGCTCCGCAAGCGGCCTGATTCGTTCCTCTCGTTCGAATCCCACAAGCCAGCCTTAGTGCTGGCTTGTGCGTCTTTGAGGCTTCACTATCTGTTAGGGAGTGATCGCAAGACATGTCTCGCAACTCTTTTATTCCGCACGTTCCCGATATCCAGGCCGCCGGTGGCCTGGTGCCCATGGTGGTGGAGCAGTCCGCCCGCGGCGAGCGCGCCTACGACATCTATTCGCGCCTGCTGAAGGAGCGGATCATCTTCCTGGTCGGCCAGGTCGAGGACTACATGGCCAACCTGGTGGTTGCCCAGTTGCTGTTCCTGGAGGCTGAAAATCCCGAGAAGGACATTCATCTCTACATCAACTCGCCGGGTGGTTCGGTGACTGCCGGGATGTCCATCTACGACACCATGCAGTTCATCAAGCCCAACGTCTCGACCACCTGTATCGGTCAGGCGTGCAGCATGGGTGCCCTGCTGCTTGCGGGCGGTGCCGCCGGCAAGCGCTACTGCCTGCCGCATTCGCGGATGATGATCCACCAGCCGCTGGGCGGTTTCCAGGGCCAGGCCTCGGATATCGAGATCCATGCCAAGGAAATCCTCTTCATCAAGGAGCGTCTGAACCAGATCCTGGCGCACCACACCGGCCAGCCCCTGGACGTCATTGCCCGCGATACCGATCGTGACCGCTTCATGAGCGGTGACGAAGCCGTCAAGTATGGCCTGATCGACAAGGTCATGACCCAGCGCGACCTGGCCGTCTAAGGCTCCGCAATACTGG
>NZ_SCND01000366.1:0-5887 GCF_005503585.1 Pseudomonas sp. 2VD | reverse complement strand
GTAGTAGGTGACCATCGCGTTGTTCAGCTGGGTCGCCGGATAAGCCGGATTCTGCCGGTAGAGCAGGTGGAAGCCGGCGCTGTTCATCATCGCCTTCTTCACTCCCGGCGCACCGTCGCCGTACTTCACCGCCATGGCGTCGAGCGGCAGGCGTTCGCGTACGCCATCGATGACGAAGTCCGCTTCGGCCCAGCTCCAGCGGTTGAAACCGTGGACGCTGACGCCGGTGACCAGGCCCATCTCGTGGGCCTTCTTCGCCAGCTCGGCGAAGGGAATCGGCGCCAGGCCGTTGCCGGTCAACTGGCCGTCGACCCATACCGCGTTTTCGCGGCGCACCACATAGGGATTGGCCTGGCCGCCGAACGGACCGCTGCGCCACAGCGCCAGGGCCGCCGGCCACAGGCCGTGGTTGAACAGCACGCGCGCGGCTTCGCGGGTGGCGTGGCTGAAATAAAACGCCGAGTTGGTCGCCGACGACGGCGAGGCCAGCTTGCCGACCCAGCGCGGATCGCGTAGCGCGGCGTCCTGCTCGGCCTGGCTCATCAGGTAGGGATTGCCCTTGGTGGTGAGCCGCAGCTCGGGCCATTCGGTCTCGGCGGTCTTCACCTCGTCCGCCGGACGGCCGAGGAAGTCGCCGACCACGAAGGCCTGCGAGGTGGACATCCCGGTACCGATCTCGGTGCCGATGTGGCGCAGGCTGATGCGCCCGTCGGCGCTGAACTCGATGCTCGCCATCGGCGCCTCGGCGCCGGTGCCGAAGTCCTTCTGGCAAATGGCGAAGCCGACCCCATACCAGTTGTCCGGGTCCTCCGCGTCGAAGCGCTTCTTGCGTGCGTCGCGGTCCTTCCAGACCTCGTGGGCAGCGGCCTTGTCGAGGATCTCGTGCAGGCGCAGGGCACCGGCCGGGACCGCGCCCTGGGTGTTCTTCATGCCCGAGCGCAGGGCGTTGCGACGACGCAGGTCGATGGCGTCGACGCCCAGCCGGCCAGCGATCTCGTCGACCATCATCTCGGTCGCGGCCATGGTCTGCAGGGTACCGTAGCCGCGCATCGAGCCGGCCTCCACGCCGCGCGAATGATAGGCGGTGACCGCCAGGTCGTTCTGCGGCATGTAGTAGATCGACTGCGCGGCGGTGGCGCCCACCGCCGCCACCGAGGCGCTGTAGTTGGCGCGCCCGCCGCCGTCGGCGCTCATGTCGGCGCGGAAGATGCGGAAGCCGAGGTCGTTCCTGTCTACCGCCAGTTGGTAGCGGATGTCGAACGGGTGGCGCTTGATGCCGCTCTGGAACTGCTCGTAGCGGTCGTTGGCCAGGCGCACCGGCACACCCTCGCCATACAGCGCGGCGAGCGCGGCATAGAAGACGAAGATGTTGTTGTCCTTGGAGCCGTAGCCGACGGTATAGCCCGGATGGATGTTGAGCTTCTCCAGGGCGAAGCGCGACGGCTTGATCATGTGCACGCTTTCGTAGGCGACTTCGAACGGGCACTGGGTGGCGACCACGAAGTGCAAGGTCTTGCTCGCCGCGTCGTACCAGCCGTTGCCGTTGTCCGGCTCCAATGCCGCCGGCTCGATCGATGGGGTCTTGTAGCGCTCGTCGAAGACCAGCCAGTCCTGCGGCGGGTTTTCCAGTTGCTCGGCCATGCGCTTGGCATGGAACAGCCCCTGCTCGGTGAGGTCGCCGTGCAGCTTCGGCTCGCGGGTCCATACCGGTTTGCGGTTGAGGATGGTGGGGAACAGCATCGAGTCCTTCAGGCTGGAGAACTCGTCGTCCTCGTAGGGCGTCTTGCCGCCGACCCGGACGAAGCGATAGCTGCCGTAGGGATCGCCCTGGTACAGCGGGGCCTGGGCGCCATAGCGGATCGCCTTGTCGTTGAACTTGAGCTTGAGCTTGGCCCGGCGGAAGCGCTCGAAGTCGTTCCAGATCAGGATCGCCACCGGATGGCCGATGAACATCGGCACCTTGCCCGGCGGCAGGAGCGGATCGGGCGAATGCGCCTCGGGGAAGACGATGCCGTCCTTCTCCAGGTCGGCGGCGGTGACGATACGGTCCGGCTGCAACTCGGCGCCCAGCCAGGAAAGGTCGTGGCCTTCGTAGATGCGGTCGGCGCGAACAGTCTTCAGCAACATGGCGTGGCCTTGCTGCTGCGGCCAGCCGGGCATGTCCCTGGCGCGGATATCGCGGGCGAACACCTTGTTGCCGCAGACCTTGGACAAGGCGTCGTTACGGAAACGGACCTGGCCGTTGCCCGCCATCCAGCGCTGGGCGGAAACGGTCACCTGGTTCTCGAACAAGGCAGCGAACGCCTGGCTGCCGAGCGGCGCCAGGGTGACACCCACGCCGGCGATCAACCCGCCCTGGAGAAAGGCGCGCCGGGATATATCACGGTTGGACATGCAAGTTCCTCTGGGTGGTACGGTTCCCACCCATGTCGTTATTCAGGCTTGAACAGCTCGCCCGGACGGACGAGGTGGAGCACGCAGGCGGAAAAACCTGACTCAGGAGTTAATTTTAGCGACAAGTCGCACCCGAGGAAAAGTCCCGTCTACCGCTGGAAGGCCCCATGGACACTCGACTTTGGTCGTCCGCCAGGTCGGCTCCAACCTTTTCGTGCGCTTCTCCGAATCTTCGATTTCGGCAATGGCAACAGCCAAGAGGTAACCGCATGTTACTCTCCGCCCTCCTCTCGAAACGCCCGACCCCAGCATGTCCAGCCAACCCAGCTCCCTGCTCCGCCATCGTCCCTTCCTCGCCTTCTGGCTGGCCCGCGTCTGCACCGCCAGCGGCTTCCAGATGCTCACCGTGGCCATCGGCTGGCACATCTACGAACTGACCGGCAATGTCCTCGACCTGGGCCTGGTAGGCCTGGTCGAATTCCTCCCGCGGGTACTGTTCATGCTCCACACCGGGCACGTTGCCGACCGCTACGACCGACGCAGGATCGCCGCCCTCTGCCAGACCGGCCAGGCCCTGGTGGCGGTGGCGCTGGTGCTCGGCGCGGCTTCGGGAGAGATCACCCGCAACATGATCTTCGTCCTCGCCTTCGCCCTCGGTACCGCCCGCGCCTTCGAAATGCCGACCACCCAGGCGCTGCTGCCGAACCTGGTACCGGCCGGACTGTTCCCGCGCGCGGTGGCCGCTTCGGCTTCGGCGATGCAGGCGGCGACCATTGCCGCCCCGGCCCTCGGCGGCCTGCTCTATGCGTTCGGTGCCTCCTGGGTCTACGTGCCGACCGCGACTCTCTACGTCCTCGCCTGCGTCCTGACGCTCAGCCTGCCGGTACGCAACCAGCCGCTCACCCAGGGCAAGGCCACCCTCGACTCGCTGCTCGCCGGCATCCGTTTCATCCGCAGCCGACCGGACATCTTCGGCGCAATCTCCCTCGACCTGTTCGCCGTGCTCCTCGGCGGCGCCACCGCCCTGCTCCCGGTGTTCGCCAAGGACATCCTGCTCACCGGGCCCTGGGGCCTCGGCCTGCTGCGCTCGGCTCCAGCGGTGGGCGCCCTGGCGATGTCGTTCTGGCTGGCGCACTTCAGCATCGAACGCAACGTCGGGCGGATCATGTTCCTCTCCGTGGGCATCTTCGGCCTGGCAACCATCGCCTTCGGCCTGTCGAAATCGTTCTGGCTGTCCCTCGGCGTGCTGGTGGTACTCGGCGCCGCGGACATGGTCAGCATGGTCATCCGCGGCGCCTTCGTGCAGCTCGAGACCCCCGACGAGATGCGCGGCCGGGTCAGCGCGGTGAACGGCCTGTTCATCGGCGCCTCGAACCAGCTCGGCGAGTTCGAGTCCGGGCTCACCGCACACTGGTTCGGCACGGTACCGGCAGTGGTCCTCGGCGGGATCGGCACCCTGGTGGTCACCGGAGCATGGATGAAGCTGTTCCCTAGCCTGGCGCAACGCGACCGCCTGCACTGAGGCCAATGCCGTCGCGCGTCGCTGCCCCGACAGCGGCGTATCGGCGATAACGCCTGGGGCGTTATCCGTCCTCCCCATGGAACACCGCACCTTCTCGGCAATAAGAAAGCCCGGCATCGAGCCGGGCTTTTCTCGCACCTTGCGGCGTGATCCGCGGTGTCAGGCGGGGCGCCGCATCTCCCGATGCAGGCGGTCGACGGTGCGCTCGCTACCGTTGTCGGCCAGGCGCAGATCGACGCGCCCCATGTCCTTGTGCAGACGGTCGACGGTCTGTTCGCTGCCGTTCTCGGCCAGGCGCGCCTCGCGGCTGGTCATGTCGCGGTGCAAGCGATCGATGGTCTGCTCGCTGCCGCTTTCGGCGACCCGGCGTTCTTCCTGGACGCGCGGCGCCTGGGTCTTGCGCAGGCGCTCGAGGGTACGGTCGGAACCGTCGGAGGCGATCAGTTGTTGGGCACCGCGCAGGGCGATGGATTCGACCCGCGGTGCGGCGAAGGCGGCATTGGCGGTCAGGGTAGCAAGGGCGATGGCGAGGATCAGCGGGCGTTTCATGGCAGTGGCTCCAGGTATTCGTTACGTGGGGCCATTCTCTGTTCGGGAAAATCGATTGGAAAACGAAGCGCGCCAATAGTATTCATCGACGTTTGAAATAGTGCGAATAACCGCTCTAGCACAGCAGTTACAGCAAGAATACGCCTCTCCGACCGACCTCGACACGGATTGACGGCATCGATATGAAGAATCGAAGAAATCGAAAGTTTGAGAAAAACACTCGGAATTGAGCACGGACCTCCCTCTCCGCAGAACCGGAGAGGGGCTCCGTCAGCAGCCTCCGGAACGGAGGCCGGCAGGGTTCAGAAGCGCGCCACCACGTTGAACAGGACCCGCGTCTCGCGCTTCCCATCGCGCTGGTCGGCTGGCTCGCCGATGACCTGGCGGGCAATCTCCGGGTTGAACGACAACTGGTCGGTGAGGTTGAAGCGCACCCCGGCACCGATCGAGCCGAGCTTCTGCTGCTCGTCATCGTCCACGTCGAGGTTGTAGGTCTTGCCCCAGTCGTAGAAAGCGTAGGCCTGGTAGCTGCGCAGCCAGCTATAGCCCACCGCCTGGCCATAGCGCGGTTCGAGCTTCAGGGCGAAGCCACGGTCACCGGTGATGTTGCCCGGGGCGAAGCCGCGACCGATCCCGCTGCCGCCAACGCCGAAGCGCTCGCTCGGCAGCAACGGGTCGAAGCTGTACTGCCATTGCAACTCGCCATACACCGACCAGGGTCCGCCGAGCCCTTGCAGACGCCCGATGTTGCCGTTGAGATAGACGAAACGTCCGTCGGCCACTTCGCGGGAACGACGTTCATCGTCCTTCTTGGTCGCGCCCCACATGTCCAGGCCGATGTTGTTGCGCACCTCCGCCAGGTTGATGCCCATCCAACGGTCGACCCAGTCATAGGTCAGGCGTTGCTGGAACACCCGCACATGGTCACGACCGGGGTTCGAGGCGTCGCTGGCGAAGTCGCGCAGGCGGGTCTCGGTATCCTTCCACTGCAACGCCAGGCCGCCGCTAAGGTTCTGCGAGCGCGAGCGGATGAAGGGATGGTTGTAGGAAATGCTGCCTTCGGTGCTCTTGCTGACGCTGTCGAAGGGGAATACCGAGTCCGGGATGTCCGGGTTGACCTTCGAATAGGAACCCATGATCTGCAGGGTATCGCCGGCGAACATGCCGCCCAGCGGCAACGTGCCGCGCAACTGGATGTAGCGGGTGGCATCGCTGAACGGCGAGATCGCACCGAGCACGTCGATCTGCTCGTAGAAGCCCAGGCGGGAGAACTCGGTGGCGCCGAAGGCCAGGGTGGTCGGGTCGGTGTAGTGCGAACCGCGGTTGTCGAGGCTGACGAAGCCTTCGTATCGCTGCTGCTGCAAGGCCACGTCGAGGTTCGACGAGCCCAGCGCCTGACCCGGGCTGAGCACGCTCTGCACG
>NZ_SCND01000365.1:0-5890 GCF_005503585.1 Pseudomonas sp. 2VD | reverse complement strand
ACGTGAACATGCCGGGCATGGACGGCTACGAGGTCTGCCGACGGCTCAAGGCCGATCCGCTGACCCGCGACATCCCGTTGATGTTTCTCACTGCCCGCGCCGATCGCGACGACGAGCAACAGGGCCTGGCCCTGGGCGCGGTGGATTACCTGGGCAAGCCGGTGAGCCCGCCGATCGTCCTGGCGCGGGTGCGCACCCACCTGCAACTGAAGGCCAATGCCGATTTCCTGCGCGACAAGAGCGAATACCTGGAACTCGAAGTGCGCCGTCGCACGCGCCAACTGCAACAGTTGCAGGACGCCGTCATCGAAGCCCTGGCGACCCTTGGCGATCTTCGCGACAACCCGCGTAGCCGCCATCTTCCGCGTATCGAGCGCTATGTCAGGCTGCTCGCCGAGCACCTGGCGGCGCAGCGGGCGTTCGCCGACGAGCTGACTCCGGAGGCTGTCGACCTGCTGAGCAAGTCGGCGCTGTTGCATGACATCGGCAAGGTCGCGGTGCCCGACCGGGTCCTGCTCAACCCCGGGCAACTGGACGCCGCCGACACCGCCCTGCTACAGGGCCATACCCGCGCCGGGCGCGACGCCCTGGCCAGCGCCGAGCGGCGGCTCGGCCAGCCTTCCGGGTTCCTCCGCTTCGCCCGGCAGATCGCCTACAGCCATCACGAACGCTGGGATGGCCGGGGCTTTCCGGAGGGCCTGGCGGGCGAGCGGATTCCCCTGGCGGCGCGGATCGTCGCCCTGGCCGACCGCTATGATGAACTGACCAGCCGGCACGCCTACCGGCCGCCGCTGGCACACGCCGAGGCGGTGCTGTTGATCCAGGCCGGCGCCGACAGTGAATTCGACCCACGGCTGGTGGAGGCCTTCGTCGCCGTGGCCGACGCTTTCGCCGAGGTTGCCCAGCGCTACGCCGACAGCGCCGAGGCGCTGGACGTGGAGATGCAGCGGCTGGAACAGGCGGTGGCGGAAAGCATCGAACTCACCGCGCCACCGGCCTAGTACGCCGATCGGTGCGCAGTCCGGCGGAAAGCCGGCGCGTCCGGCTGTGCTCGGCACGGCGTTTGCCGTATAACGTCAGACCCTTTGCCTTCCACATTGGCCCCGAGGAACCGCGTAGCACCGATGAAGACACCCAGACGCCTGGAACCGTTGATCGAAGACGGTCTGATCGACGAGGTCGTGCGCCCGCTGATGAGCGGCAAGGAAGCCTCGGTCTATGTGGTGCGTTGCGGCGACAGCCTGCGTTGCGCCAAGGTCTACAAGGAGGCCAACAAGCGCAGCTTCCGCCAGGCCGCCGAGTACCAGGAGGGCCGCAAGGTCCGCAACAGCCGCCAGGCGCGGGCCATGGCCAAGGGCTCGAAGTATGGCCGCCGCGAACAGGAGGAAGCCTGGCAGAATGCCGAAGTGTCGGCCCTGTTCCGTCTCGCCGGGGCCGGTGTGCGGGTGCCGAAGCCCTATGATTTCCTCGATGGCGTGTTGCTGATGGAACTGGTGGCGGACGCCGACGGCGATGCTGCGCCGCGTCTCAACGACGTGACGCTGGAGCCCGACGAGGCACGGCGCCACCACGCTTTCCTGATCCGCCAGATCGTTGCCATGCTCTGCGCCGGCCTGGTGCACGGCGACCTCTCCGAGTTCAACGTCCTGCTCGGTCCGGATGGCCCGGTGATCATCGACTTGCCGCAGGCGGTCGACGCGGCCGGCAACAACCATGCGTTCAGCATGCTCGAACGCGACGTCGGCAACATGGCCGCCTACTTCGGCCGCTTCGCCCCGGAACTCAGGCAGACCCGCTATGCCAAGGAAATGTGGGCGCTCTACGAAGCCGGCGAGCTGACAGCGGAAACCCCGCTCAGCGGCACCTTCGTCGAAGCCGAAGAGGCCGCCGACGTGCGCGCGGTGCTCCGCGAGATCGAGGCCGCGCAGCGCGAGGAGGCGCGTCGCCAGGCGCTGCGCCAGGCCGACGACGCGCCGCGTGGCGAGCGCGAGGAACCGCCGCCGCCCTGGTTGCAGTGAGCGGCTGGCGGATGTTTTTTCCCGCCAACTGTATCGCGACCCTTGCGCACGCAACTGCTAGCGTGGCCTGAAGTTTTCCGGAGGCCGCCATGCCTGTTGCACATATCCTGCTCGCCCTGCTGGTGACCCTGATCTGGGGTCTGAACTTCGTCGTGATCAAGGTCGGCCTCGGCGACTTCCCGCCGCTGTTGTTCTGCGCCCTGCGCTTCGCCCTGGCGGCGCTGCCGCTGCTGGTCCTGCGCGGGCCGATGCCGGCGCCGTTCGGACGCATCCTGCTGATCGGCGTGCTCCTCGGGGTGGTCAAGTTCGGCCTGCTGTTCGTCGGCATGGCCCAGGGCATGCCGGCCGGGCTGTCGTCGCTGGTGCTGCAGAGCCAGGTATTCTTCACCATCCTCATCGCCGCCCTGTGGCTGGGCGAGCGGCCGTCGCCGCGCGGGTTGTTCGGCCTCCTGCTGGCGGCGGCGGGGCTGGTCCTGATCGGCCTGGAGCGGCCGCTGGGAGACAGCCTGCTGGCATTCCTGCTGGTGGTTGCCGCGGCGCTGGCCTGGTCCTTCGCCAACATCGCCACCAAGCGTTCCGGGGCCACCGACATGCTGCGCCTGATCTGCTGGGTCAGCCTGGTCCCGCCTTTGCCGCTGCTGGCGCTTTCCTATCTATTCGAAGGTCCGCACGCCATCGAGCGCGCCGTGCTGAACATGAGCTGGGGCGGCTTCGGCGCGCTGCTCTACATCGCCTTCGGCGCGACCACGGTGGGCTTCGCCATCTGGAGTTTCCTCCTGCGCCACTACCCGGCCAGCCTGGTGACGCCGTTCGCCCTGGCGGTGCCGGTGTCGGGCATGCTCGCCGGCTGGCTGCTGCTCGGCGAACGCCTCGACCTGGACAGCCTGCTGGCCTGCGCGCTGGTGTTCGTCGGGCTGGCCATCACCCTGTTGCCGGCCAGCCTGCTGCGACGCTTCGCCTGGCCGGTGCGGCGGGTGGGATGAAAACGGCGGAAGACATCCTCGCGCTGATCGCCGCCGATTCCTCGCGCCTGCATCTGCTCCGCGTGCTGCGCGAGGTCGGCCCGGAGGGCGCCTGGATCGGCGCCGGCTTCGTGCGCAACGCGGTATGGGACCATCTGCATGGCTACGGCGAAGCCACGCCGCTGGCGGACATCGACGTACTTCATTTCGCCCCGCGGGCCCTCGACCCGCAGGCCGACGCCGACTTCGAGGCCGCGTTGCGCCGTCGCTGCGAGGCGCCCTGGTCGGTGAAGAACCAGGCGCGCATGCACCTGCGCAACGGCGACCGGCCCTACCGGGATTGCGCCGATGCGCTGTGCCACTGGGCGGAAACGTGCACGGCGGTGGCGCTGCGACTCGTCGGCGAACGCCTGGAGCTACTGGCGCCGCTGGGCGTCGACGACCTGCTGGCGCTGAAGGTGCGGCCCACCGCGCATTTCGCCGGCAAGCCGGAGGTCTACCGGCGGCGCCTGCGGGAGAAGAACTGGACGGCGCGCTGGCCGCTGCTGGATATCAGTGGCAGCAGCCAGACGCCAGATCCTTGAGGATCGGGCAGTCGGGGCGGTGGTCGCCCTGGCAGTGCTCGACCAGGTCCTGCAGGGTGTCGCGCAGGGTGCTGAGTTCCTCGATCTTGCGGTTCAGCTCGCGCACGTGCTGCGCCGCCAGGGCCTTGACGTCGGCACTGGCGCGCTGGCGATCCTGCCAGAGGGTGAGCAGCTTGCCGACTTCGTCGAGGGAGAAACCGAGGTCCCGCGAACGGCGGATGAACGCCAGGGTATGCAGGTCGTTCTCGTTGTAGTGGCGGTAGCCGCTGGCGCTGCGTCCGGCCGGGCGGAGCAACTCGATGGACTCGTAGTAACGGATCATCTTCGGCGTCAGTCCGCTTTTCTTCGCCGCTTCACCGATATTCATCCGGGTCTCCTGGGAGGTTGCGAAGCCGCTAGCCTATCCCTTTCCCGGCCAATGCGCAGGCTATCAGATATGTGACCGCCCGCTGTCCGGACCTCTGGCCGGCGGCCGCGTCGCGTCCGGCTGGGTCTTCGGCAGGAACACCTGTACTTCCAGCCCTTTGCCCTCCAGTCCCTTGCCCAGGCCGATACTGCCGAAGTGCAGTTCGACGATGCGCTTGACGATCGGCAGGCCCAGGCCGCTGCCCTCGCCGCTGCTGGTGGCGGGGCTGCGGTAGAAGCGGGTGAAGATCGCCTGCTGCTCTTCCAGGGCGACCCCGGGGCCGTTGTCGCGCACCCGCAGCACGGCGTGCTGGGCGCGATTCTCGACGCGGATCTCGACCTGGCCCCCAGCCGGTGTGTAGCGCAGGGCGTTGCCCACCAGGTTGCCGACCATCGCCTTCAGCCACAGGTCGATGCCCATCACGTGCACGGTCTCCTGGTGCAACGACAGCTCGATGTCCTTGTCGATGGCCTGGCGCGCCAGTTCGGAGAGTACGTCTTCGGCCAGGGTGGCGAGGTTGACCGGGTGGAATTGCTCCAGCAGGGCGTCGCCGTCGAGGCGGGCGAGAAGCAGGATCTGCTCCATCAAGGTGCTGATCCGCTCGACGCTGCGACTGACTTGCAGCAGGCCGCGGGCGTGGGCCTTGGGGTCTTCCGAACGCAGCGCGACCTGGGCATGGGTGCGCAGGCTGGCCAGCGGCGTGCGGATCTCATGGGCGGCGTCGCTGGTCAGTCGGCGTTCGGCCTCGAGGGCGGTGCGCAGGCGCTCCAGCAGGAGGTTGAGTTCGTCGATGAGGCCGCGGATCTCCAGCGGCACCGCCTCCACCGCGATCGGCTGCAGGTGTCGCGCGGAGCGCTGCTGGACCTCGGCCTGCACTTCGCGTAGCGGCGCCAGGCCGCGGGCAACGCCGAACCAGACCAGGCCGCCGAGCAACGGCAGCGCCAGCAGCAGCGGGAACAGCGAGTAGAACAGCAGCAGGTTCATGGTGTGCTGGCGGTAGATCAGGTTTTCGCTGATCCAGATCTGGAAGCCGTCGATATTCAGCTGGAGCACCCGCCAGTGGGTGCCCTGGGCTTCCACGGTGCTGAAGCCGGGGCCCTGGGCCGTGATCTCCGGCGGCAGGTTGAGGCTCGACAGCAGCGGCTGGCCGTCGCGCCACAGGGCGTAGCCGAGGGCGCTTTCGCGGCGCAGCAGGGGCAGGCCCTGGATCGCCTCGCGGCTGCGTTCGATGATCTCGGTGATCGAGCCGTCCTCGCTGGCCTGGTCTTCGGTGGCAAGGTCGAGCAGGCGCAGGGCGGCTTCGCCGAAGTCCACCATGTCGTCGTCGAACAGGCGGTTCACCTGCTTCAGCGAGAGGTGGTAGGTCAGCGCCGCCACGCTCAGCCAGCACAGCACGAAGCCGACCAGCAGGTTGATCAGCAGGCGCCGGCGGACGGAGGGGGCGGCGGTACGCGGCATCGGAGGACTCCGGTAGGCGGTTTTCAGGGCGCCGGCTGGTCGATGCCGTAGCCGATGCCGCGGACGGTGCGGATCAACTGGTTGCCGAGCTTGCGCCGCAGGTGATGGACATGGACCTCGATGGCGTTGCTCTCGACGTCGCCGCTCCAGCCGTAGAGGCTCTGCTCCAGTTGGTTGCGCGAGAGCACCTTGCCGCTGTTCTCCAGCAGCAGGCGCAGCAGCGCGTATTCGCGCGGCGCCAGTTCCACCGCCTGGCCGGACAGGGTCACCTGGTGGGTCGCCGGGTCCAGGCGCAGCTCGCCGTGCACCAGTTGCGGCAGGGCGCGACCGGTGGTGCGGCGGGTCAGGGCGCGCACCCGTGCCTGCAGTTCGTCGAGATCGAAGGGCTTGGTCAGGTAGTCGTCGGCACCGCTGTCGAGCCCGGCGACCCGGTCGGCCACCTTGTCCCGCGCGGTGAGCAGC
>NZ_SCND01000364.1:0-5909 GCF_005503585.1 Pseudomonas sp. 2VD | reverse complement strand
CCTCGGTGACCTGGGTCAGGACCGACGCCTCATGGGAGGCATAGCCCTTCACCGTGCTGACCAGGTTGGGCACCAGGTCGGCGCGCCGCTGGTACTGGTTGAGCACTTCCGACCAGGCGGCTTTCACCTGTTCGTCGCCGGCCTGCATGGCGTTGTAGCCGCAGCCGCTGAGCAGCAGGGCGAGGACGGGAAGGAGGGCATTTCTGAGGAATCGAGGCATGGTGGTACTCATCCGGGTTGAGAAAGCTCGATTGTAGACCAGCCAATGGCCAGCACGTTCCTTGTGCCGGCACGGATATCGGCGCTGTCAGGCGTTGCGGCGGCCGAATGCCAGCTTGGCCGCCAGGGCCAGCAGGCAGAACACGAACAGCGCCAGCGACCAGACCGCCATGGACTGGCCGAGCAGGGTCCAGACCACTTCGCCGCACAGTCCCTCGGGCTGGAAGACCTGCGGCAGCCAGGTATCCAGCGGTATCCATTCGGGGAAGCCCATGAACATCTTGCAACTGCCCATGCCCTGGGCAGCCAGTTTCTCTTCCGCGACCAGCGACCAGGCGTGGTAGATCCCGCCCAGGCTGGCGGCGAGCATGCCCAGCGCGGCGATGCCGCCGGCGATCCGTGAACGCGGGGCGAGGCTGCCGACGATCCCGGCGAGCACCAGGCCGAGCACGTCCAGGCGAATGAAGATGCACAGCGAGCAGGGCGCGAAGCCGCGCACATGCTGGAGGTAGAGGACGAAAGCGAGGATCAGCAGGCCGCCGATGGCGACCGCGGGCCAGAACAAGCGGTTGTCGAGGGGCTTGAGGAGAGCGCTCAAGGCAGGGATTCCTGTGTCGTTGATAAGGGAGGCCGGGCCGGCACTGTGCGGCGCTGGCCGATGGTAGTCCATCAGGATTGCCCGAAGATTAAGCCGTTTGACGTAACGATGTCTGCTGCATGTTTCTCCGCTTTCGTAGGAGCTTTCAGGGAAAAACGCCGCAACGGGGTGAGCATCTGGAGGCTCCGCCGGGATAGACTATCCTGGTCTATACCAAAAGGACCATCATGCTAGCCACCAGCCTGGTGCTGTGCGCCGCCGTTCTCCACGCCACCTGGAACACCCTGGTCAAGTTCAGCAGCGACCGCTTGCTGGTCGTCGCCTGCATGGACGTTGTCGGCGTGCTCTGCGCCATCCTGCTGTTGCCCTTCGTCAGCCTGCCGCCGGCCGAAGTCTGGCCCTGGCTGCTCGGCGCCACCGTCCTGCAACTGCTCTACCGGGTACTGCTGATCGAGGCCTACAAGGTCGGCGACCTGGGCCTGGTCTATCCGCTGATGCGCGGGCTGTCGCCGCTGGTGGTGCTGGGCCTGACCCTGGCGTTCGGCGGCGAGCAGCTCAGCGGCCGGCAGATCCTCGGCATCCTGTTGATTCCCTTCGGCATGCTTTGCCTGCTCTGGGGCGGCGGCGGTTCGCGGCTGCCCTGGCGGACCCTGCCGGTGGTGCTGCTGATCGGCCTGTGCATCGGCGGATACACCTGGAGCGACGGCAACGCCCTGAAGCGCTGGCCGTTGGCGCTGGACTACCTGGTCTGGCTGACGCTGCTCTCCGGCCTGCCGTTCCCGCTGATCGCAGCCGGCGCGCGAACCCGCGCCTTCGCCCGCTTCTGGGCGCTGGAGTGGAAGCTCGGCCTGGCGGTCGGGGTCTGCGTGTTGGCCAGCTACGGCCTGGTGCTGTGGGCCATGCAGCTGGGGTCGATCGCCGAAGCGGCAGTGTTGCGCGAGACCAGCGTGCTGCTGGCGGTGCTGTTCGGCATGCGCTTCCTCAACGAGCCGTTCGGACTGCCACGCCTGCTGGCGTGCGGCCTGGTGCTGGCCGGAATGCTGCTGATGAAGCTCTGAAGGAGCTGTGCCTTTACAGAACGAGCGGCGCCAGCTTGAGTTGCAGTTCCACAACTACAAGGAACTGCCATGACCATCGCTTTCTGGTGCGTGCTGATCGCGATCTTCCTGCCTTACGTCTGTACCTCCATCGCCAAGTTCGGCGGGGAGGGCTACGGCGGTCGGGCCAACGCCGACCCGCGGGCGTTCCTCGGTTCGCTCGAAGGCTTTCGCCGGCGTGCCAACAACGCCCAGTTGAACGCTTTCGAAGTGACCCCGGCGTTCGCCGCGGCGGTGATCATCGCCCATCTGGTCGGCAACGCTTCGCAGGCGACCCTGGATAGCCTGGCCATTGCCTGGATCACCAGTCGCCTGCTCTACGTCATCTGCTACCTCGCCGACTGGGGGCCGTTGCGCTCGCTGGTCTGGTTCGTCGGCATGCTGCTCATCGCCGCGTTCTTCGTGGTTTCCGCCTGAGCAGCCCGCTGCGGCCTATGGCCGCAGTGCGGGCGCGCGGCTCTGGATCAATCGGCGGTGGCGGCGGATAATCCGCCGCTTCCGTGATCGACCCTGAAAAAAAGAGCCTTGCCATGAAGCTGAAGTCCCTGCTCGTCGTGCTGCTGGCCGGCGTCGCCCTGAGCGGCTGTCACCGTATGGATCCCAACTCGCCCGAGGCCAAGCGCCAGGCGATCTTCAAGGAAATGCTACGGACCAGCGAGGACATGGGCGGGATGCTCCGCGGACGCCTGCCCTTCGACGCGGAGAAGTTCCGCGCCGGATCGGCGAAGTTGCACCAACTGGCCGACCAGCCCTGGCAGTACTTCCCCAGTCCCAAGGCCGGCGAGGAGGGCGAGGACACCCGCGCCAAGGACGAGGTCTGGCAGCGCCAGCAGGAGTTCAAGGCCGCCACCCAGGTCTTCATCGACGCGATGAACCGTCTCCAGGACAACACTCGCCAGGCCACGCCGACCCCGGATGGCGTGCGCAAGGACTTCGCCGCGGTGGAAGACGCCTGCGAAGCCTGCCACAAGAAATTCCGCGCGCTCTGAGGCCGGACCGGGCGTCATACGCCCTGCCTGGAAGGCGCGAGGGGTAGGGCGAATGAGCGCTGGCGCTCATTCGCCGTTGCGGCAGCGCTGGGCGGCACCTGGTGTCCCGCTGCGGCGCGGATGGCGGGTAACGCCGTGGGCGTCATACGCCTTACGTGGGAGGCGCGAGGCGTAGGGCGGTACCTGGTGTCCTACTGTGCCTGGGCCTGTTCCAGGCCTTTCTTGGCCTCTTCCAGTTCGGCGCGGGCCTCGGCCAGCTTGGCCTTGCGTTTCTCGATCTTCTCCGGATCGCCCTTGCCCATGGCCTTGCGCAAATCCTTCTCGCGTTCGCTGACCTCGCGCTCGCTGTCGATCACCTTCTGCTTGTTCTCCCTCAGCAGGCCGGCTTCGGTGCAGTGCTCCTTGACCTCGGAGAGGGCCTTTTCCAAGCCGGCCACCTGGCCTTCGTTGGCGAACGAGCGGGCCGTTTCCAGCTTCGCCTCGATGGCGGCCTGCTTGGCGGCGCAACCGCTGAGCGGGGCGCCTTTGGTGGTGCCCGGCTGGGCGGCGGAGAGCGGCAGGGAGACGGCGAGCAGCAGCCCGGCCAGCGGCAGTGAAGGGCGAATGGACATCGGTTGGCTCCTTGATCGAACGGCCGGTGCGGTTGCCGGACGACGGCTCGGCCGAGCGTCCTGGCAGGCGGATGAGGCAGGCGGCAGCCGGCGTGACAAAGGCGCAAGTGTGCCAGCAAACGGCACGGTTGTGGTTGTCCGGGAGCAAAGTACGCCGCCCCGGGGTCTCTGGAGAAGGGCCATGGTTCGGGCATTCCGGCGCAACCCGGCCTAACGTTGTCCGAAGACGCCGAGAATGGGAGAACCGCGATGCGTACGCTGATCCGCCTGGTTCGCACGCTTATCCTGCTGCTGGTCCTGGCGCTGCTCGCCGGCGCCTGGTGGTGGCTGCAGGACGAGGCCCTGCGCACCCCCGCGCTGGCCGGCCACAGCGAGGACTCGAGCCTGAAGGTCGCGGGCCTGCGCCGGCATTACCTGCTCTACGTGCCGCCGGGCGTGACCGAGGGAGCGCCGTTGCTGGTGGTGCTGCACGGCTCACGGGGCGACGGCGCGCAGATGCGCCGCATCAGCGGCTACGGCTTCGACCGGCTGGCGGCGCAAGAAGGTTTCCTGGTGGCCTACCCGGACGGCTTCGAGGGCCACTGGAACGATTGCCGCAAGGCCGCCAGCTATTCGGCGCGGCTGCGTGACGTCGATGACGTGGCTTTCCTCCGCGCGCTGGTGGCGCGGCTGGCCCAGGAATACCGCGTCGATCCGCAGCGGGTATATGTCGCCGGCTACTCCAATGGCGGCCAGATGGCTTTCCGCCTGGCCGCCGAAGCACCGGGGTTGCCGGCGGCGATCGCAACGGTGGCGGCGAGCCTGCCGACCACGGAGAACGATGCCTGTCGGCCGGTCGAGCGGCCGACCGCTGCGTTGCTGATCAACGGCACGCGCGATCCGATCAATCCCTATCTCGGCGGCAAGGTCAGCCTGTTCGGCTTCGGCGACCGGGGCGCGGTACGCTCGACCCTGGACTCGGCACGCTGGTGGGCCGGCCTGAACGGCATCGCCGCGCCGCCGGACGTGGCGCCGCTGACCCGTCCCGGCCCGGTCTGGACCGAGCGCCAGCGCTGGCAGGAAGACGGCCATCCGCCGGTGGAGCTGCTCAGCGTGCATGGCGGCGGCCACGTGCTGGCGCAGCCGGACTATCGCTTCCCGCGGATTCTCGGCAAGAGCGACCCGGAACTGGACGCGCCAGCGGAAATCTGGCGCTTCTTCAGCCAGTTGCCGCGCTGAGGCTCAGACCTCGAAGACGAATTCCGGACGGAACCCGCCTCTCTCGTGGGGATAGCCGCCCGGATTGGCCAGCACCCGTGCCCGGCCGATGCGGTAGTCGAGGGCATCGTGGACGTGACCGTGCAGCCAGTAGTCGGCCTGCGCCACCAGTTCGTCGAGGTTGGAAGCGAAGGCTGGCGACAGCGGGTTGCCGACGAACTGCGGCGGGATCGACAGCGCACTGGGCGCGTGGTGGCTGACCACCAGCGTCGGGCCGTCGTGGGGCCGCGCCAGCTGTTCGGCGAGCCAGTCGCGCGAGGCCCGGTGCAGGGCGATGCTCTGCTCGGGGGTGAAGTCGCCGCCGAACCAGTCGATGCAGCTGAAGTCCGGCATCGATTGCAGGGCCAGCTCATGGGCGGGCGCATAGCCGTCCGCGCCATAGAGCTGGAAGTCGGTCCACAGGGTGGCGCCGAGGAAGCGCGCCGGGCCGATCCGCGCTTCGTCGTTTTCCAGGAAGTGGATCTCCAGCGCCCGGGCGATATTGCGCATCGCCTGGGTCAGGTCGGTCATTTCCGAGGAGTAGAACTCATGGTTGCCGGCGACGTAGACGATCTCGCTGTCGGCGAAGGTCTCGCGGGCCCAGTGCAGGCCTTCCAGGTGGCTGTGGATATCGCCGGCCAGCACCACCACGTCGGCCTCGACCTCTGGCAGTTGGCGTCGCCCGTCGAAATGTTCGTGGTGGAGGTCGGACAGCAGGCGGATCTTCATGGCACGGCTCGGCGGTAGGCGCGGCGGACCAGCATAGCTCCGCCCACCCCGGGGTTGAAGGCCGACAACGATTGACGCAGGTCATGGCTGTGCGGGAAAACCTCGCTGGCCTCGCTAATTCCCCTATGAAGTTAAGGGACAATTAAGACTGGACGCGCAGGGTTCATTCCAGCGATTCGCGCGTTCTGTCGGGGAGTGGTGCCAATGAAACTGTTATGGGGAGTTCTCGCCGCCGCGCTGGCGGCCTGGGGCCTGACGCTGGCCGTCGATCCGCCGGCGAGCCTGGATATCTGGGTGGTACGCAAGCAGGCGATCCTGCTTACCGGGGTAGCGTCCTTCGCCCTGATGTCGTTGATCATGCTGCTGGCGGTGCGTCCGGTCTGGCTGGAGAAGCCGCTGGACGGGCTCGACCGCATGTACCGCCTGCACA
>NZ_SCND01000363.1:0-5915 GCF_005503585.1 Pseudomonas sp. 2VD | reverse complement strand
CGCTTCGTGGGCGGTGAAGAAGCTGGTTTCGCGGAGCTGCGGCGCGCTGTCCAGGCCGCAGGCGCGCATGAAGGCGAGGGTCTCGTCGATGCGGTCGGCGAGTTGCTGGTAGCGCTCGGCCAGCGCCGAGTTGGCGATGAAGTCGAGGTTCCAGCGGTGCACCTGGTGCAGGTCGGCGAAGCCGCCCTGGGCGAAGGCGCGCAACAGGTTGAGGCTGGCGGTGGACTGGTGGTAGGCCTGCAACAGGCGCTCCGGGTCCGGCACGCGGCTCTTCTCGTCGAAGCCGATGCCGTTGACGATGTCGCCGCGATAGGCGGGCAGGGTCACGCCGTTCTGCGTTTCGTCGCCGGAGGAGCGCGGCTTGGCGAACTGGCCGGCCATGCGCCCGACCTTCACTACCGGGCAGCCGGCGGCGAAGGTCATTACCACCGCCATCTGCAACAGTACCTTGAAGGTATCGCGGATCTTCGCCGCGGAAAATTCGGCGAAGCTTTCCGCGCAATCCCCGCCCTGGAGCAAGAAGGCGCGTCCGGCGGTGACTTCGGCGAACTGCCGGCGCAGCTCGCGAGCCTCGCCGGCGAAGACCAGCGGCGGGTATCCGGCGAGGGTCTGCTCGACCCTGGCCAGGTGCGCGGCATCGGGGTACTCGGGTTGTTGCTGGATCGGCTTGGCCCTCCAGCTCTCGGGGCTCCAGGACTGGCTCATCTACGACTCTTGGCAATGCTCGGGAAAGCGGATTGCGGCATGGTAGAGCAGCTCGCCGCAGCGCCGCCAGCGATCGTTGCAATAGCGGAAATCCATCGTCGGGCCGGCTTTGCTATGCTGCGGTGCTTTTGCCGGAGCGCCTGGCGATAGCCGGCGAAGCGGCGGGGGGAGGTGAGTGGTGAGCGAAGAACGTCTGCTGGTCGAGGAGCGCGACGAATACGGGGTCATCCGGGTCATCGAGTCCGGCGACTATCGCTTCCTCGAGTTCGGCGACGGTGTCGAGCAGAGCTGCGTGTTCATGCCCGATCCGGCCTGGCTGGAATACGACTACACCCGCGCCATGCTGCTCGGCGGGCTCTGTCATTCGCAACCGCGTCGCGCGTTGTTCCTCGGTTTCGGCGCCGGCAGCCTGACCCAGGCCTGCCTGAGCCACCTGCCGCTGGAGGAGGCCGAGGCCATCGAGCTGCGCCCGGCGATTCCGCGCCTGGCCCGCGAGCATCTGGGGCTGCGCGACGACCCGCGCCTGCGATTGCGCATCGGCGATGCACTGGAGAGCCTGGGCGAATGCGCGGAGGCCGACCTGATCTTCCTCGACCTCTATACCGATACCGGCCCGTCGGCCGCGCACCTGGCCTGGAATTTCCTCGGCGCCTGCCAGGAGCGCCTCGCCGAGGATGGCTGGCTGGTGATCAACCAGTGGAGCGGTACCGATGGCAAGCCGCTGGGCGCGCCGCTGCTGCGCGGGCGCTATCACCATCATTACTGGGAGTGTCCGGTGGCCGAGGGCAACGTGGTGATGCTGGTGCCGGCGAACCTGGCCCTCGAACTCGACCAGGAAGCCCTGCGGACGCGTGCCGCGGCGCTGGAGCCGCAACTCGGCTATTCGTTGCAGGGCTATATCGACAGCCTGCGCCCGGCCCAGTAGCCAGGGCGCGCGGACAAGGGTCCAGTCTAGCGTCCTTCGAAGCGTCCCGGGCGGCGTTCCTGGAGCGCGCGCAGGCCTTCCTTGGCGTCCTCGCTGTCGAGCAGGCGCCTGGCGGCTTCCGGCAACGCAGCGGCGGCGACCGCTTCGCCTTCCAGCAGGGCCTGGCGCGCCGAGCCGAGGGTGGCGCGCACGCCGAGCGGCGCCTGGGCCGCGACCCGTTCGGCGAGAGCGACGGCGTGGTCGAGGAGGTCTTCCGGGGCGGTGACTTCCTGCACCAGGCCGAGACGATAGGCTTCGTGGGCGTCGAATTCGTCGCCGGTGAGCAGCCAGCGCATGGCGTTGCCCCAGCCGGCGACCTGGTGCATGCGCAGTGTCGCGCCACCGAACGGGAGGATTCCGCGCTGCACTTCGAGCTGGGCGAAGCGCGCGTTGCTGGCGCAGAGGTTGATGTCGGCCGCCAGCATCAGTTCGATGCCGATGGTGTAGCAGTAGCCTTGCACGGCCACCACCAGCGGCTTGCTTGGACGCCGGCCGCCGAAGGTGCCCCAGGGATCGACGGCGCCTTCGGGGAGTTTCCAGCCCTGGCGGAAGGTCTCGCCGACATTGGCCAGGTCCAGCCCGGCGGTGAAATGCTCGCCGTGGGCGAAGAGCAGGGCACAGCGCAACTGGTCGTCGGCCTCGTATTCACCGAGCGCGGCGACCAGGTCGTCGAGCATCGGCAGGTCGAAGGCGTTGCGCTTGGCCACGCGGTCGAGGCCGAGCAGCAGCAGGTGGCCGCGCCGTTCGCGGCTGATGCGTCCTGGGAGGGTGTCGTTCATGCGGCGGTTTCCTGGCGGGGGGCGGGCAACGTCGGTATAGACGTCTGGAATCGGGATGTCCATTGTCAGTCTCTCCGATGACGCATGTCGGAAAAAACGCACACAAACGTCAAAATTCCGGTATGATGCGCGCCGGTCAAAACTGACCCCGTTCAGGACCTGCATTTTTCGGAGCGCTGTGCTCTGGCTGTGTATCCGCTCTGCGGATTTCCTTTACGTAATCTTCTAATTCAAAAGCAATCTCGCAAATCCCCGCCCCAGCTGCCTGGGTGGCCGTTTCGGCCGTACAGGGCATGAGCAGCCATGGGTCATGGGTCTTTGCGGATGTATACGAGGCAAACCCATGACTCAGGAAACCGTCGGCTTCGCCGCGCTCGGTATTCACCCCAATGTGCTCGCGGCAATCGTCGCCGTAGGCTACGAAGAGCCTTCGCCTATCCAGGCTCAATCGATTCCGCTGATCCTCGAAGGCCACGACATGATCGGCCAGGCGCAGACCGGTACCGGCAAGACCGCCGCGTTCGCCCTGCCGCTGCTGTCGCGCATCGACCCGAGCCGTCGCGAGCCGCAGATGCTGGTGCTGGTGCCGACCCGCGAGCTGGCCCTGCAGGTCGCCACCGCCTGCGAAACCTATTCCAAGCAATTGCCGGGCGTCGGCGTGGTCGCCGTCTACGGCGGCGCGCCCATGGGGCCGCAGCTGAAGGCCCTGCGCCAGGGCGCACAGATCCTCGTCGCTACCCCCGGCCGCCTGTGCGACCACCTGCGCCGCGACGAGAAGCTGCTGGCCACCGTCCAGCGCCTGGTGCTCGACGAAGCCGACGAGATGCTCAAGCTCGGCTTCATGGACGACCTGGAAGTGATCTTCGAGGCGCTTCCCGAATCGCGCCAGACCGTGCTCTTCTCGGCGACCCTGCCGGCGTCCATCCGTGGCATCGCCGAGCGCCACCTGAAGCAGCCCAAGCACGTCAAGATCGCCGCCAAGACCCAGACCGTGGCGCGCATCGAGCAGGTCCACCTGATGGTCCATGCCGACCAGAAGGCCGGTTCGATCCAGCGCCTGCTGGAAGTCGAGCAGTTCGACGCGCTGATCGCCTTCGTCCGCACCAAGCAGGCCACCCTCGACTACGCCGAATTGCTCGAGCGCCAGGGCTACCGCGCCGCCGCGCTCAACGGCGACATGCCGCAGGCCCAGCGCGAGCGGGTCATCGAGTCGCTGAAGGACGGTTCGCTGGACATCGTCATCGCCACCGACGTTGCTGCCCGGGGCCTGGACGTACCGCGCATCACCCACGTGCTGAACATCGACATGCCCTACGACCCCGAGTCCTACGTGCACCGCATCGGCCGTACCGGCCGTGCCGGTCGGGAAGGGCGCGCGCTGTTGCTGGTGACTCCGCGCGAGCGGCGCATGCTGCAGGTGATCGAGCGGGTCACCGGGCAGAAGGTCGGCGAAGTCCGCCTGCCGGATGCCGAGACCGTACTGGAGGCCCGCCTGGCGCGCCTGGCCGCGAGCCTGACGCCCTTGCTCGACAGCGCCGTCGAGCAGCGCGGCGCGGTGCGCGACGAGCTGTGCCGTCGCCTCGGCTGCGATGCCGAGACCCTGGCCGCCGCACTGCTGGCGCGCCTGACCGCCGGCAAGGCGCTGGACCTGGAGTCGGTGCGCCGCGAACAGCCGCTGACCCCATCGGCACCGCGCGAGCGTGCCGACCGTGGCGAACGCGGCGAGCGTCCGGAGCGCAGCGGCGAGCGTCGTCCGATGGCGCCGCCGAGCGAAGGCCGTGCCCGCTGCCGCACCGCCCTCGGCGCGCGCGACGGGGTCGCAGCGAAGAACCTGCTGGGCGCGATCCTCAACGAGGGCGGCCTGTCCCGCGAGGACATCGGTCGCATCCAGATTCGCGATACCTTCAGCCTGATCGAACTGCCCGAGGCCAACCTCGAGCGCCTGCTGACCAAGCTCAAGGACACCCGCGTCGCCGGCAAGGCCCTGCGCCTGCGCCGCTATCGCGAGGACTGAGGTCCAGCGCGATGAACAAAAGCCCCGCTTCGGCGGGGCTTTTTCATGGGCTTGATGTTTGCTGGCCGGGCTGTTTTTCGCGCCTGCCCCGGCTTCTCGTTTCGTCACCCCGGGCGAGTCCCTCTGGCAAGCGTCTAAAGGAAACAAAAGACTCGCCCAGCCGCCAGGGCAGGCACCACGTCGTGCATGCCAGACCTGCACATACCGAAGCCCTGATCTGCCGCCTATCCATGACATCGCGGATAACGCCTATGGCGTTATCCGCGCTACAGGACTATATCGCTCGCGATTTCCTGGCTGCCAGCCGAGTCCACCCAGCTTGCGGCGGGAAGCCAATGCTCTCCGCCAGTCCCACGAGAAGCTCTGTCAATCGAAGCGATAGATATCCATCCCCAACGAGCCCAGGGTAAAGCCGCTGTGCTCGACGCGCATCCCGCCGCCGCCCGCGCCGCGGGCGAAGAACAGCGGCAGCAGGTGCTCGTCGCTGGGGTGGTTGCGCGCCGCCCAGGGCGCCTGCCGGCGGTAGTCGTGAAGCGCGGCCTCGTCGTCGGCCTGGAGCTTTTCCACCATCCAGTCACGGAACTCCCGCGCCCAGGGCGCGATGGCTTCCGGTCCGGCGTGCCAGTCCAGTTCGCCCAGGTTGTGGGTGATGCTGCCGGAACCGATCAGCAGCACGCCTTCCCCGCGCAGTTGGCGCAGGGCCTGGCCGACGCGGCTCTGCAGGGCCGGACCGAGGCGGCTCGGCAGGGACAGCTGGAGCACCGGGATGTCCGCCTGCGGGTACATCAGGCTCAGCGGCACCCAGGTGCCGTGGTCGAATGGTCGCTGTGGGTCGGCCTGGGCCGGCAGGCCGGCGGCCTGGAGCAGTTCGATCGTCCGCTGCGCCAGCGCCGGCGCGCCCTTGGCCGGGTAGCGCACGGCGTAGAGGGGCGGCGGAAAGCCGTAGAAGTCGTGCCAGATATCCGGCGCCGCGGCGCCGGTTACTCGCAGGTCGTCGCTTTCCCAGTGCGCGGAAACCACCAGGATCGCCTTCGGCCGCGGCAGCTCTGTAGCCAGGCGGCGCAGTTGTACGCCGCTGGCGCCCGGTTCGAGGGCGAGCATCGGTGAGCCGTGGGAAATATAGAGAGTCGGTAGCATGATTCACCTCATGACTCGGATGAGCCATGTTCCTCCCTCGATCAATCGAAAACCAGTATATGTTTTTGAGGATACCTATCGATCCAGACGTTAGGTCGCGGTCTCGCGCGCTACGCCGGTTGGGCTTTCCGCCCAGTAGCGCCGATCGTCGAGGATCGCCCGGTCACGCTCGAACGCCAGGGGCAGGCGTTCCCTGAGGAAGTCCACCCAGGTGCGGATCTTGGCGTCCAGGTAGCGCCGCGAGGAGTACAGCACGAACACCTCGCGGACATGCAGTCGATGGCCCGGCAGTAGCCGCAACAGGCTGCCTTCCTGC
>NZ_SCND01000362.1:0-5927 GCF_005503585.1 Pseudomonas sp. 2VD | reverse complement strand
CGCATGGGCCGCGCCGCCGAGTGGTTCTTCGGCGGCCTGACGCGGCGCTACGGGCAGGTCCTGGAGTTCTCCCTGGGCCACCGCTGGCTGACCGGCGGCCTGGCATTGCTGGTGTGCATCAGCCTGCCGCTGCTGTATTCGATGCCCAAGCGCGAACTGGCGCCGACCGAGGACCAGGCCGCGGTGCTCACCGCGATCAAGGCGCCGCAGCACGCCAACCTCGACTACGTCGAACTGTTCGCGCGCAAGCTCGACCAGGTCTACACCAGCATCCCGGAAACCGTGAGCACCTGGATCATCAACGGCACCGACGGACCGGCGGCGAGCTTCGGCGGGATCAACCTGGCGGCCTGGGAAAAACGCGAGCGCGACGCCTCGGCGATCCAGTCCGAGCTGCAAGGCAAGGTCGGCGACGTCGAGGGCAGCAGCATCTTCGCCTTCCAGTTGGCCGCCCTGCCCGGCTCCACCGGCGGCCTGCCGGTGCAGATGGTGCTGCGCAGCCCGCAGGACTATCCGGTGCTCTACCGGACCATGGAAGAGATCAAGCAGAAGGCCCGACAGAGCGGGCTGTTCGTGGTGGTCGACAGCGACCTCGACTACAACAACCCGGTGGTCCAGGTCCGCATCGACCGCGCCAAGGCCAACAGCCTGGGCATCCGCATGCAGGACATCGGCGAGTCGCTGGCGGTGCTGGTGGGCGAGAACTACGTCAACCGCTTCGGCATGGAGGGCCGCTCCTACGACGTGATCCCACAGAGCCTGCGCGACCAGCGTTTCACTCCGCAAGCGCTGGCACGACAGTTCGTGCGCACCCAGGACGGCAACCTGGTGCCGCTGTCGACGGTGGTCCGGGTGGCGCTTCAGGTCGAACCGAACAAGCTGATCCAGTTCGACCAGCAGAACGCCGCGACCCTCCAGGCGATCCCCGCGCCCGGCGTCTCCATGGGCCAGGCGGTGGCCTTCCTCGACGAAGTGGCGCGCGGCCTGCCGGCCGGCTTCAGCCACGACTGGCAATCCGACTCGCGGCAATACACCCAGGAAGGCAACACCCTGGTGTTCGCCTTCCTCGCCGCCCTGGTGGTGATCTACCTGGTGCTCGCCGCGCAGTACGAGAGCCTGGCCGACCCGCTGATCATCCTGATCACCGTGCCGCTGTCGATCTGCGGCGCGCTGCTGCCGCTGGCGCTGGGCTACGCGACGATGAACATCTATACGCAGATCGGCCTGGTCACCCTGATCGGCCTGATCAGCAAGCACGGCATCCTCATGGTCGAGTTCGCCAACGAACTGCAACTCCACGAGCGCCTCGACCGCCGCGCGGCGATCCTGCGCGCCGCGCAGATCCGCCTGCGGCCGGTGCTGATGACCACTGCGGCAATGGTCTTCGGCCTGGTGCCGCTGCTCTTCGCCAGCGGCGCCGGCGCCGCCAGCCGCTTCGGCCTGGGCGTGGTGATCGTCTCCGGGATGCTGGTCGGCACCCTCTTCACCCTGTTCGTGCTGCCCACCGTCTATACCCTGCTGGCGCGCAACCACGCGGAAGTCGACAAGAGCCCGCGCAGCCGGCAACTGGCCGAGGCCGATCTGCTGGTGAACAAGGCATGAAGCGCTCCTACCCGAACCTTTCGCGCTTGGCGCTGGCCCTGGCGGTCGGCACCGGCCTGGCCGCCTGCAGCGTCGGCCCCGACTACCAGCGTCCGCAGTCGCCGCCGCCACGCGTCGCCAGCGAGCACCTCGGCGAATTCTCCGGCGAGCGGCGGGAAGCACCCTGGTGGAGCTTCTTCGACGATCCGCAACTGGTGCGCCTGGTCGACCAGGCGCTGGCGCGCAACCACGACATCCGCGAGGCCCGCGCCAACCTGCGCAGCGCCCGCGCGCTGTTCGACGACCGCTGGCTCGACCAGTTGCCGCAGGTCACCAGCCAGGCCGGCTACAACCGCAGCATCGAACAACAGCTGGACTACGACGGCGAGCCGCGCCGGCGCCTGGCGGAGAGCTACCGCGCCGGCTTCGACGCGCAGTGGGAAATCGACCTGTTCGGCCGCCTCGGCCGACTTTCCGACGCCGCCCTGGCCCGCGCCGAAGCGGCCGACGCCGACCTCCGGCTGGTACGCCTGAGCATCGCCGCCGACACCGCCCGCGCCTACTTCGAGATCCAGGGCTACCAGCGCCGACTGGACGTGGCGCGCGCCCAGGTGCGCAGTTGGCGCGACACCCTGGAGCTGACCCGCAGCAGCCTGCAACTGGGCAGCGGCCTGCCGGAGGACGTGGAGAACGCCCAGGCCAACCTGCTGCGCAGCGAAGCGGCGATTCCGCCACTGACGACCGCGCTGGAGAGCGCCCGCTACCGCCTCGACGTGCTGCGCGGCGAGGCGCCGGGCAGCGGCGCGCCGATCCTCGACGGTGGCGGCGCCGCGCCATTGGCGAAGAACCTGCCGCTGGGCGACGTCGACCGCCTGATCCTCCAGCGCCCCGACGTAGTCAGCGCCGAGCGGCAACTGGCAGCGAGCACCGAAGACGTCGGCGCGGCCACCGCCGAACTCTATCCGCGCCTCGACCTGGGCGGCTTCATCGGTTTCTTCGCCCTGCGCAGCGGCGACCTCGGCAGTGCCTCGCGCGCCTTCGAACTGGCGCCTAGCGTCAGTTGGCCGGCGTTCCGCCTGGGCAACGTACGGGCCCGCCTGCGCGCCGTCGAGGCGCAGTCCGACGCCGCGCTGGCGCGCTACCAGCGCTCCCTGCTGCTGGCCCAGGAGGACGTCGGCAACGCGCTCAACCAACTGGCCGAACACCAGCGTCGGCTGGTCGCCCTGTTCCAGTCCGCGACCCATGGCGCGAACGCCCTGGAGATCGCCAACGAACGCTACCGCGCCGGCGCCGGCAGCTACCTGGCGGTGCTGGAGAACCAGCGCGCGCTGTACCAGATCCGCGAGGAACTGGCGCAGGCGGAGACCGCCTCGTTCGTCAACGTCATCGCCCTCTACAAGGCGCTCGGCTGGGGCAGCGGCGACCTGGCGCCGGGCGCCGGCCAACTGGCCGCCGGCGAAACCGCCGGGGCCAACCGTTGAGAGTTCCGATTCAGGCCCTGGCAGCGACGATCATGCGGGTTTCCATCGGCAGGTCGACGATCCGCTCCACCGCGAAGCCGCCGCGCCCGAGCAGGTCGACCACCTCCTCGGTGGTGCGGTGGCGGCCAGCGCAGGCCATGAACAGGTGCACGTCCCAGAGCACCGACATCGGCGACGGCTCGCTGGCCGAGATGGTTCGCTCGATCACCACCACCCGGCCGTCGCCGGCCATCGCCTCGCGGCAATTGCCGAGCAACCTCAGGCTGGCGGCTTCGTCCAGATCGCCGATGATCCGCGACAGCAGGTAGATATCGCCGTTGGACGGCACCTCTTGCAGCATGTCGCCGCCCACCAGGCTGACGCGCTCCCCTGCCAACAGGCTGGAGAGGTTGTCGCGGGCCACGCCGAGGGAACCCTCGCGGTCGAGCATCACGCCCCGGGCGCTGGGCTCGGCCTGCAGGATGGCCTTGGTCAATTCGCCGGAACCGCCACCGACGTCGACGAAGCTACGCCCGCGGAAATCCAGGAGCCTGGGGATCTCATGGAAGGCCAGGTTGCTTGCCTTCATCGCCAGCAGGAAGCGCCGGCCGGCATCCGGGCAGCGCTTCAGGTAGCTGTAGAAGTCTTCGCCGAACGCCAGCTCGAAGCCTGGGGTACCGCTGAGCAGCGCCTCGCAGGCGGGCGTCCAGGCGGCGTGGAACTCCTCGCCGTAGAACAGCACCATGTCGCGGAAGGAGCCCTCGACATCCCTCAGCAGGTGGCTGGTGGGGGTATTGGCGTAGCCGTCGCGGGTATCGCCCTGAAAGATCTCGAAGGCCACCAGCAGGCGCATCAGTCGATGGATGCGCTCGGCATCGGAACCGACCGCGGCGGCCAGCGTCTCGTCGCTGTCGATCCCGCTCTCGATCAGATCGGCCAGCCCGAGTCGCGTAGCGACGTAGACGCAACGGGACTTCCATTCCCCGGTAACAACTTGTATCAAATTACGCGCAGCAGCAAGATTCGAATTATTCATCTTTTATTCTCTCTCGTTACACATTTCCGTAACCCGAGAAGTACCCAAGCGCTCTATTTCGCACTTCTTGCCCGCTCGGCGAGAAATACCGCAGAACACCCCGGTTCATTCGGAACTTTGAGAAAAATGCGCTCATCCCCCGGATCAGCGCTGCCTGGATCTCGTTGCGGAAACAACCCTGGAACTTTCCAACTGCCTGTTCCAGAGCCTTTTCCTGCGTACCGAAAGAATAAAATTACAACTTGGCTACAACCTCCGGCATTGCAGGAAGCATCAGCTTAGCAATCCCGCATACCCTGTCTGGCACCTACCAGATCTTGTAGTTGAGCCGGTACGAGCGTTCTGTGTTTTATGCAATCCACATCAGCGACCAGGGATGCTGGCTATTTGAAACACTTCACGGAATGACGCTGAAAGTCTTCGCGACCTCGTCTGTCGCATCTTAACGAAAGCATTGCGAATCCATTACCGACAGGTTTCCAAAAGAAACCCGGGATGAAACTCCTATTGCCTTTCGAAAACTGGAAACGACAGGCGAACATATGTAACGCGAAATTTCACCCTACGTATGAACAATGCGCCCAGCGAATATCGCTCCCTTACCGAGCGACGAACTCCTGCGCGCCAGCGAATAACCGATGCCGCGAGGGAAAAGTTTCTCCGGCATACCTGGAGAGCCCTCTCGGAGGCGGCGCATGAACGGTCAGCGGTACAGGGAAACACCCCTCGACATCGAGCGTCTGCGGCGCCTGAATCGCGCCACGGTGGAGCGCTACATGGCAATGAAGGGGGCCGAACGGTTACAGCGGCACAGCCTGTTCGTCGAGGACGGCTGCGCCGGTAACTGGACCACGGAAAGCGGTGAACCCCTGGTCTTCCGGGGCCATGAGAGCCTCAGGCGGCTCGCCGAGTGGCTCGAGCGCTGCTTCCCCGACTGGGAGTGGCACAACGTGCGGATCTTCGAGACCGAGGATCCGAACCACTTCTGGGTCGAGTGCGACGGGCGCGGCAAGGCGCTGGTCCCGGGGTATCCGCAGGGCTATTGCGAGAACCACTACATCCATTCCTTCGAACTCGAGAACGGCCGGATAAAACGCAATCGCGAGTTCATGAACCCGATACAGAAACTGCGTGCATTGGGAATAGCCGTTCCGCAAATAAAACGTGACGGTATTCCCACTTGAATGACATCTACCGCCAAGGAGCATTGACGATGCCTGATACGACAAATCCAATCGGTTTCACCGATGCCAACGAACTTCGCGAAAAGAATCGCGCCACCGTCGAGAAGTACATGAATACCAAAGGCCAGGATCGCCTGCGCCGCCATGAACTTTTCGTCGAGGACGGCTGTGGCGGTTTATGGACCACCGATACCGGCTCGCCCATCGTCATTCGTGGCAAAGACAAACTTGCGGAACATGCCGTCTGGTCATTGAAGTGCTTTCCCGATTGGGAGTGGTACAACATAAATATATTCGGAACCGACGACCCTAATCATTTCTGGGTCGAATGCGACGGTCACGGCAAGATTCTTTTCCCCGGATATCCCGAGGGTTATTACGAAAACCACTTCCTGCATTCCTTCGAACTTGAAGACGGCAAGATCAAGCGCAACCGCGAATTCATGAACGTCTTCCAGCAATTGCGCGCCTTGAGCATTCCGGTCCCGGAAATAAAACGCGAAGGCATTCCCACTTGATCGAAACGATATCTCCTGCCGAAGGGGGACCCACCATGGACGATCTATTGCAACGCGTACGGCGCTGCGAAGCGCTGCAGCAACCCGAATGGGGCGATCCGTCGCGCCTGCGCGACGTGCAGGCGTACCTGCGCGGCAGTCCGGCGCT
>NZ_SCND01000361.1:0-5935 GCF_005503585.1 Pseudomonas sp. 2VD | reverse complement strand
GGCCAGTGTCTGCAGCTTGCCGTCCAGTTGCGCGACCAGTTGCGCCGCGCTGCTGGGACAGCGCCTCGGTAGGCTCAGTGGGGTCGCGCTGCCGCCGGCGGAACCTTCCCTGTTGCCCGCGCAGGCGCCGAGCCGACAATACGCCGGCCCGCTACGCGGCTGATCAGAGTCCCTGGGCGCGCCACCAGGCGCAGAACTCGTCGAGCGCGGTCCACAGGCTGACCCGCGGGTCGTAGTCGAGGTATTCGCGGGCGCGGTTGATGTCCAGGGTGAAGTTCTTCGCCATCACCGCCATGCCCAGGCGGAACAGCACCGGCTCCGGACGCCCCGGCAGGATCCGGCAGACGCCTTCGTTGAGCGCCGCCAGGCCATAGCCGACGGCATACGGCAGGTGACCGCCGACCGGCGGCAGGTCGAGCTGGCGCATCACGTAGTTGACCGCATCCCAGAACGGTACCGGCTGCCCGTTGCTGATGTTGTAGACCTTGCCCAGCGCCGGCTCGCCGGCCAGCAGGCAACTGAACAGCGCGTCGTTGAGATTGTGCACGCTGGTGAAGTCGACCCGGTTCAGGCCGTTGCCGAGGATCCGCAGACGTCCCTTGCGGTGGGCCTGGATCATTCGCGGGAAGATGCTGGTGTCGCCGGCGCCGACCACGAAGCGCGGACGCAGTGCCAACACTTCCAGGCCCAGGTCGCGGGCGCTGAGCACCAGTTGCTCGGCCTGGTACTTGGTCGCCCCGTAATGGTCGGAAAAACGCCGGGGTACGTACTCTTCGTTCAGGTCCAGGTGGTCGCGCCCGTCGAAATAGATCGACGGCGACGACAGATGCACCAGGCGCCGCACCTTTTGCCGCATGCAGGCCTCGACGACGCTCTCGGCAAGCCCGACGTTGGCCGCCAGGAAGCGTTCGCGCGGTCCCCAGACTCCGACCGCGCCGGCACAATGCACCACCGCCTCGACATCCTCGCAGAGGCGCAGGACCAGCGCCGGGTCGGCGAGGTCGCCGGGAACGAACTCGGCGCCCCGCGCCACCAGATGCTCCACCGCGTCCGCACGACGACCGCTGACCCGTACCGACAGGCCCTGCTCCAGGGCGAAGCGAGCGAAACGCCCGCCGATGAAGCCCGTCGCCCCCGTTACCAGAATCCGCATTGCGTTTCTCCCGTTGTCCTTCTTGTGCCGCGACTCTAGCAACCCGGAGCCGCGCCACCACTGGCACAGCATGCCAGAACAACGACCTTGCGGGCCGCCGGCACGACTTGCGTTGGGCGACAGAAGCGGCGCTGCGCGCTACAAGGTCTAACCTGAAAGCCACCTGCACGCTGGGAGACGCACCATGGCCAGTCACTGGATGATCTACGGCGCCAACGGCTACACCGGTCGGCTGGTCGCCGAACAGGCGCAGCGCGAGGGCCTGACGCCGCTCCTCGGCGGACGCAACCCGGCCGCCCTGCACGCGCTCGGCAGCCAGCTCGGGCTGGAGTGCCGGGTCTTCGACCTGGGGGATCCGCAGGCCTGCCGCGAAGCCCTGGACCAAGTGAAGGTGGTGGCCCATTGCACCGGTCCGTTCTCCGCCACCAGCACGCCGATGATCGCCGCCTGCCGTGCCGCCGGCACCCACTACGTGGATATCACTGGAGAGATCGCGGTGTTCGAGCAGGCCCACGCCGGCGACGCCGAGGCCCGCGAGGCCGGCATCGTGGTCTGCCCGGGCGTGGGCTTCGATGTGATCCCCACCGATTGCCTGGCCGCCTGCCTGAAGGAGGCGCTGCCGGACGCGCAACGGCTGGCGCTGGGCTTCGACACCGGCAGCGGGCTTTCGACGGGAACCGCGAAGACCAGCGTCGAAGGCCTCAAGTTCGGCGGCAAGATCCGCGAGAATGGCCGCCTGCGCGACGTGCCGCTGGGCTATAAGCGCCGCGACATCGATTTCGGCCGCGGCCTGCGGCACGCCGTGACGATTCCCTGGGGCGACGTGGCCACCGCCTACTACAGCACCGGCATCCCGGACATCGAGGTCTACCTGCCGGCGCCGCCGCTGCTGGCCCTGGGCATGCGCCTGATCGACCCGCTGCGTCCGCTGCTCGGTCGGCAACGGGTCCAGGACTGGCTCAAGGGGCAGGTCGACAAACGCATCGCCGGTCCCGACCAGGCGGCCCGCGAGCGCCTGCGCACCTGGGTCTGGGGCGAGGCGCGCAACGCCCGCGGCGAACGCCGCACGGCGCGCCTGGAGACGGCCAACGTGTACGACCTGACCCTGCACGGCGTGCTCCTGGCAGTGCGCCACCTGCTGGACTACCAGGGTCCCGGCGGCTACTTCACGCCATCGCGGTTGCTCGGCGCGCGCTGCGTCGAATCGTTGCCCGGCTCCGGACGAATCACCGTCATCGGTTGATCAGCCTGCCACCCGCACCAAGCCGTCGCCGGCGCGGGCGAGCAGGTGCTCGGTGAGCGACGCGAGCAGTTCGCCGCCGTTGCGCCAGTAGTGCCAGTACAACGGTACGTCGATGACCTGGCCAGGCAGCAGCTCGACCAGTTCGCCGCGCGCCAGCTCGCCTTGCACCTGGCGCTCCGGCACCAGGCCCCAGCCGAGACCGCCGGCGGTGAGGCGGACGAAACCTTCCGAGGATGGGCAGAGGTGGTGGATGAAACCGCCCTCGACGCCGAGGTCCTTGAGAAAGCGGTGTTGCAGCAGGTCGTCCGGGCCGAACACGATCGCCGGCACGCCGGCCAGGGCGGCCGCCTCGACCCCGCGGGGAAAGTGCCGGGCAATGAAATCCGGGCTGGCCAGGCCGCGATAACGCATGGCTCCGAGCAGCAGCGAACGCGCGCCGGCCACCGGCCGCGCGCTACCGCACACGCAGCCGGCCACTTCGCCCGCGCGCATGCGCTTGAGCCCGACCTCCTGGTCCTCCACCACAAGGTCCAGCAGCACCCGCCGCTCGGCGCAGAAATCGCCCACCGCGGCGGCCCACCAGGTCGCCAGGCTATCGGCGTTGAGAGCGATGCGCAGGCGCTCCGGGGCACCGCCTTCATCCAGGTTCGGCACCCAGCGCTGCAGGTCGCCCTCCAGCAGCCGCACCTGCTGCACATGGTTGAGCAGGCGGCGCCCGAGATCGGTGGGATGCGGCGGCGTCTCGCGCACCAGGACCGGCTGGCCGACCCGCGCCTCGAGCAGCTTGATCCGCTGCGATACCGCCGATTGCGACAGCCCCAGCGCCTGTGCGGCGCGCTCGAAACCGCCCTGCTCCACCACCGCGGCCAGCGCGGCGAGCAACTTGTAGTCGAACAAAATCAGTTTTCCTAATGAGAGATCAGCAGGATTCGTTTTCCTTATAAACCGCCCGCGGCCACACTCGCCAGCACTTTTCCGATTCACCCGACGCGGACCGACCATGGCTGGCGAAACCTCGCTGCGCACCCTGCTGCGCACGCTCACTCCCGAACTCAATCTCGGCGACTATGTGTTCTGTACCTGCGCCGATGGCGCGCTGCCGAACGGCGCCGAGCCGCTCGCCAGCTTCCGCGAGCGCGAGGGCCTGACCCTGGTGCTCGAACGCCGGCAGGCCGAACGCCTGGGCCTGCCCTACGAATACGTGGCGGCCTGGATCACCCTGACGGTGCACTCCTCGCTGGCGGCGGTGGGCCTGACCGCCGCCTTCGCCACGGCGCTGGCCGAAGCCGGGATCAGTTGCAACGTGATGGCCGGCTATTTCCACGACCACCTGTTCGTCGCCCGCGACGAGGGCCGGCGCGCCCTCGCCGTGCTCCAGCGGCTGGCGGCGGAGGCACACTGACATGTGGCAGAGCTATCTCAACGGCATCCTGGTGGCTGCCGGCCTGATCATCGCCATCGGCGCGCAGAATGCCTTCGTCCTCGCGCAGAGCCTGCGCCGCGAGCATCACCTCTCGGTGGCCGCGCTCTGCGTGTTCTGCGACGCGGTGCTGGTCAGCCTCGGCGTGTTCGGCCTGGCCAAGCTGCTGCTGGAAAACCCGACGCTGCTGGCCATCGCCCGCTGGGGCGGGATCGCCTTCCTGACCTGGTATGGGCTCAAGGCGCTGCTTCGCGCGTTGCGCCCGGACGCTCTCGGCAACGCCGCGGAAACCGGGCCACGCTCGCGCAAGGCGGTGCTTCTGGCGGCACTGGCGGTCACCCTGCTCAACCCCCACGTCTATCTCGATACCGTACTTCTGATCGGTTCGCTCGGCGCCCAGCAGGCCGCGCCGGGCGCCTATGCCCTCGGCGCGGCCAGCGCCTCGCTGATGTGGTTCTTCGCCCTCGCCCTCGGCGCGGCGTGGCTGGCCCCCTGGCTGGCGCGCCCGGCCACCTGGCGCCTGCTCGACCTGATGGTGGCGGCCATGATGCTGGGCATGGCCGCGCAACTACTGTTCCGGGGATAACGCGGTTTCCGTCTACCCGAGCGAACCCTCGCGCCGCCAGGCAGTCCAGAGAGAATGCGGCGGTGTTCGCCGGCGAGCTTGCAGAAGCCCGTCGCAGCGCGCCGCCGCCGGCCTTTGCCCCTACAGTTGCTGCGTGGATATGCCCCGACACGGGTGCTATGATCCGGAGTTCGCGGCACTGGGAGCCTAGGCTCCGAGTCGCACCCGGCGCCCTTTCCGGAGCGCTCCGCCGAACGTCCCCCCGGGGATCCAGGACGGGCTCCCGGACAGGCATCGGACCGGCCCCGTGAACCGGTCGCGCGCTAGCCGCGCCAGTCCTGACCTGAGGAAGAATAGGAGAGACACCATGGCTTTCGAATTGCCGCCGCTGCCTTACGAAAAGAACGCCCTTGAGCCGCACATTTCCGCAGAAACCCTGGAATACCACCACGACAAGCACCACAACACCTACGTGGTGAACCTGAACAACCTGATCCCGGGTACCGAGTTCGAAGGCAAGAGCCTCGAAGAGATCGTCAAGAGCTCCTCCGGCGGCATCTTCAACAACGCCGCCCAGGTGTGGAACCACACCTTCTACTGGAACTGCCTGAGCCCGAACGGCGGTGGCCAGCCCACCGGCGCCCTGGCCGACGCCATCAACGCCGCCTTCGGCTCCTTCGACAAGTTCAAGGAAGAGTTCACCAAGACTTCCGTCGGCACCTTCGGTTCCGGCTGGGGCTGGCTGGTGAAGAAGGCCGACGGCTCCCTGGCCCTGGCCAGCACCATCGGTGCCGGCAACCCGCTGACCAGCGGCGACACCCCGCTGCTGACCTGCGACGTGTGGGAACACGCCTACTACATCGACTACCGCAACCTGCGTCCGAAGTACGTCGAGGCGTTCTGGAACCTGGTCAACTGGGACTTCGTAGCGAAGAATTTCGCTGCCTGAGTCTGATCAGAACCACGAAAAAGCCCGGCATTCGCCGGGCTTTTTCGTTTTAATCTGCGGTCCAGGAGCCATCGTCTACCCTCAGGAACTGGTAGACCTTCGCTCGTGATAGCCTCTTGAGGTAAACAAGCTCTTCCTACCGGCTTGTCTTTCGCCCTGGCGACGAACAAGGAAGGCCCCTTGAAACTGGACTCCCGACACAGCCTCTCGCTCAAGCTGCTGCGTGTCGTGCTACTGGCGGCGCTGGCCGTTGGCGTAGTGCTCAGTTGCGCGCAGATCGTCTTCGACGCCTACAAGGCCAAGCAGGCGGTGAGCAGCGACGCCCAACGCATCCTCGCGATGGTCCGCGACCCTTCCACCCAGGCGGTCTACAGCCTCGACCGGGAAATGGCGATGCAGGTCCTCGAAGGCCTGTTCCAGCACGAGGCGGTGCGCCAGGCGAGCATCGGCCATCCCGGCGAGCCGATGCTGGCGGAGAAATCCAGGCCGCTGCTGGACCTGCCGACGCGCTGGCTGACCGACCCGATCCTCGGCCAGGAACGCACCTTCAGCATTCGACTGATCGGCCGCCCGCCCTATAGCGAATACTACGGCTGTCTCATATA
>NZ_SCND01000360.1:0-5950 GCF_005503585.1 Pseudomonas sp. 2VD | reverse complement strand
GCTGATCCAGGTCGGCTCCTACCAGCGCGCCCTGGAGCTGCTGGACATCCCGCACGCCAAGCTGATCGTCGACCTGGTGGTACTGGTCGCCGTGGCCAGTTGCCTGAACTCGGCGATCTACACCTCGTCGCGGATGGTCTTCTCCCTGGCCAAGCGCGGCGACGCCCCGAGCGTGCTCAAGCTGACCAACACCGCCCACGTACCACGCCCGGCGGTGCTGGCCAGCACCGCGGTGGGCTTCCTCACCACCATCGTCAACTACTTCGCACCGGAGAAGGTCTTCACCTTCCTCCTCGCCAGCTCCGGCGCCGTGGCGCTACTGGTGTACCTGGTGATCGCCGTGGCCCAGTTGCGCATGCGCAAGCAATTGCAGGCCAGCGGCCAGCCCATCGAGTTCCGCATGTGGCTATATCCCTGGCTGACCTGGGCGGTGATCCTGTTCATCGTCGCCGCACTGAGCATCATGCTGATCATGCCGGAGCACCGTCACGAGGTGTTCGCCACCGCTCTGCTGACGATCTTCACCGTCTGCCTCGGGCTGCTCAACGCGCGACGCAAGCCGCGCCTCGGCGAGGACTACGCCGGGAAGACGGCGCGGGTCTGAGCCCACCACCGGGGGGAAGAACCCAGGCAGCCCTCCAAAGAAAAGCCCGGCCAATGGCCGGGCTTCTTCAGGCAAGGTCGTCTCAGACCTTCCTGACGAATTCCGATTTCAGCTTCATCGCGCCAATGCCGTCGATCTTGCAATCGATGTCGTGGTCGCCGTCCACCAGGCGGATGTTCTTCACCTTGGTGCCGACCTTCACCACCAGCGAGGAGCCTTTCACTTTCAGGTCCTTGATCACGGTGATGGTATCGCCGTCCTGGAGAACGTTGCCCACCGAATCCTTGATCACCTTGCCATCGTCGGACGCCGTAGCGGCCTCGTTCGGCGACCATTCATGGGCGCACTCCGGGCAGACCAGCAGCGCACCATCCTCGTAGGTGTATTCGGAGTTGCATTGGGGACAGGGCGGCAGCGTGCTCACGGCATTCTCTCTTCAGCAGGGGGACGAAAACCGCAGATTATATAGGGTTTCTCGCTCCCCTGCCGAACCGCCTCAGAGCCCCTTGGTCTTCGGCGCGCCGAGGGCCGGCCCGGAGAAGTCGAGGGTGCCCTTTTCGCTGAAGCGCACGGTGCCGAACAGGCCTCCGGCGAGCTTGCCCTTCACCACGTAGGGCATGCCCCGGGTCGGCGCGTTGTTGCTCAGGCCCCAGGCCTGGCGGAAGGCGGAAAAGGCGGAGACGGTCAGCGGCACGCTCACCACCCGCTCGCCGAAGCGCGGCACCTCGCCGGTCTGGTCGCTGACGCCGCTGGCCAGGGGCTGGCCGTTGACGTCGAGGTCGAGGGCGATGCCGTTGTATTCGATCGGCTCGTCGTTGGGGTTCTGTACCCGCAGCTTGACCATGAAGCGCATCTCCATGCCTTGCCCCGGCAGGGGTTCCAGGCCGACCAGGTCGATACGCAACGGATCGCGCTGGCCGAAGGTGCTGCAGGCGCTCAACAGGACGCCCAGGCACAGGGCCGGCAGCAGGCGGCCGAGGTTCGCAGGCAGGCGCATGGGTTCTCCTCCTTGGGTCGAATGTGCGCCCATGGTGCCACAGCCGCTAGAATTCGCCGCGCAGCCGATCCGGCTGCGCCAATGGACAAAGGACATGCCCATGCCTACACGCGTTCTGCGCGGCCTCGTCGCCGCCCTCCCACTGTTCCTCGCCGCCTGCTCGGACTCCGCTCCGTCCAGCGAGGAGATCGCCCGCCTGCTCGCCGAGCGCGGCTTCGACAAACCCGCCTGCGCCAGCTCCACCCTGTTCAAGACCTTCCCGGTGACGCTCTCCGACAGCTTCTCCGGCCCCGGCCCGGCGAAAGGCAACGCTGCGGTCTACGACGCGCTGGTCGGCGTCGGCCTGCTGCGCCGCGACGGCGATTCCTACGACCTCACGCCCGCCGGCCGCGAGGACTACAAGCCCGAGTCGAAGGCCTTCTGCTACAGCAGCGGCTTCGACGTCAGCGTCCGTTCGGTGGACCCCGCCAAGCCCGACGACTACGGCCCGGCCGTGGAAAAGGGCTGGTTGGTCACCGTCGAGGTCAAGCCACGCGAAGTGAAGGACTGGGCGAAGAACCCCGAGGTGCTCAAGCAGGCCAGCCTGACCACCCTGCAACAGATCACCCAACCGCAGGTCGGCCAGGTCTCGCTGGTCAAGCCACGCGGCGAGGAAGGCTACAAGCTCGTCAACACCCGCTTCTCGCCCAGGCAGGGCTTCCACTTCAACCAGGCCTGGTAATCCCGCGCCCCCCTTCCGCCCGCCCCGCTCGGGGCGGGCTCCTCATTCAACCCACTGATCGATAAAGGTTTTTTCGTCGGACGAAACAGCCTGGCGATTGCTCGCCCGAGGGCTTTCGTATACATTTGTTTTCACTGTAAACACCGTATACAACGAAAACGAAGCTGATCAGAAAATGAGCACCGTAGTCTCGTTCCGCGCCGATGACGCCCTGGTCGCGGCCCTCGACGAACTGGCCCGCGCCACCCACCGCGACCGCCCGTATCACCTGCGGCAGGCGCTCGCGCAGTACCTGGAAAGGCAGCAGTGGCAGGTCGCTGCCATCGATGAAGGCTTGGCCGATGCCAATGCCGGTCGCCTGCTGGAACACACCGAGATCGAGAAGCGCTGGGGGCTGCAATGAGCCTGAAGTGGACCCGTAAGGCGGCCGCCGACCTGGACGCCATCTACGACCATTACGTCGTGCTGATCGGCCCGGAAAAAGCCCTGAAAGCCGTCCAGGACATCGTCGAGCAGGTGAAACCGCTGCAGCAGGTAGCCAACCAGGGGGCAGGGCGGCCCAGCGAGGTGCCAGGCGTACGCACCCTGACCCTGGAGCGCTGGCCGTTCAGCGCCCCTTTTCGGGTAAAAGGCAAGGAAATCCAGATTTTGCGCATCGACAGGGTCGAAATTACCCCCTGAAAGTGGTCACACGGTTACAAGATGTTTCAAAACGAATATTTACCTTGACTTGTACGTAGTTATTTATTTCGGACAAAACATCCATAACTCACAAGAAATGGACATTTTTCGACCAGACAAATGAGAGCGACCAACTTGCGACCACTGCAACCTGATTAGTTCTTTAACTGACTTATGCTTCGCTCCCATATGCATCCGTATTTTTCCGAAACCCGACGACCTCGCCCGCTGGGCATGCTTTCTCGCGCTTTTTCCGGTGATTTTTCCCCAGGAGCAGTCTCCCGCAAGGAGGAACCGGCATGGATTCGCTGAAAGGCATGGCGATCTTCGCCACTGTGGTGGACAAGGGCTCGATGGCAGCCGCGGCCCAGAGCCTGGGCATGACCCCTTCGGCAGTCAGCCAGCAGATCCGCAAGCTGGAGAGCCGCGCCCAGGTCACTTTGCTGCATCGCACCACCCGCCGGCTGACCCTGACCGAGGCCGGCGAGGCGTTCTATCGCAGTTGCGCGCAGATGCTGGCGATCGCCGAGGAAGCCGAGCGGCGGCTTGGCGAATGGCGCGATGCGCCGGTGGGTGAGTTGCGCCTGGCGGCGCCGGTGGGGTTCTCCGGCACGCTGATCACCCAGGCGCTGAAACCGTTGCTGGAGAACCACCGCCAGTTGCGCCTGCAACTGTTCTTCCAGGACGAGCGCATCGATCTGGTCGCCGAGCGCATCGACCTGGCGATCCGCGTCGGCAATCTCGCCGACTCCAGCCTGGTGGCGCGCCACCTCGGCGACTGGAGCAGCGTGCTCTGCGCGGCGCCGGCCTATTTGCGCCAACGGGCGCCCATCAACCGTCCGGAGCAGTTGACCGAGGTCGACTGGATTTCCCTGAACACCTCGAACCACCTCAACCACCTGACGCTCAGCGGGCCGGGCGGGGAAGTCTGCAAACTGCGCCTGGAGCCACGGGTGGCCGCCAACGGGATGCTCGCGGTGCGTCAGTTCACCCTCGACGGACTCGGCGTGTCCTACCAGCCGCTGCCGGAGGTGCGCGACGCGCTGAACGACGGGCGCCTGCAACAGCTCTTGCCGGAGTGGAGGATTCCCGGGCTCGGCATCTATGCGGTGACGCCACGGCGAGAGGCCCAGCCGGCCAAGGTGAAGGTCGCCATCGAGGCGCTGCGGCGAGCGTTCGCCACGGACGGGGATGAGCGCTGGAGCTGACCGACGGACTGCCGGCCAGCTCCAGGTACCGTCAGGAGAAGCGGCCGAGGGTCAGGGTGACCTCGCCGATGTCCGTGCCCGTGGCGTTGCCGCCGCTGGTGATGCCGGCATAGTCCGCCGATGCCGGCGTGAAGCCCCAGGTGTTGGTGGCGCCGGATTTCCACGGGTCATCCCAGCTGAAGGTGCCCATCTTGGTGTTGCCGTCGTAGCAGTCGAAGCTGCCCTGGGTGCCGGACGAAGCGTTCTCCCGTCCGCAGGAGGCGATCCATTGCGGGCTGCCGGCCTGCACGTTCATGCTGCTGACTTCCTCGGTGGAAATCTCGTCGTCCTTGTTGGTGTAGCGGTAGAACTTGCCCCATTGCAAGGTGGCGTTGCGGATGCCCACCGTGCCGATGGATTTGGATACCACGACCTTCACTGCGATCCATTCTGCGTATGCCATGTCGATCTCCGTTAACCATGCGTTCACAGCTTCCTGTAGGACGTCACGGACAGGACCGGGCGCTCACAACGGACCCTTGGCTACTTCGACCAGCACGGCGCCATCCCTGACCCGCTTCACTATAGGCTGGCCACCAGCCACCACCGCCTGCCAGATCTGGTAGGCGGCGGCCGGGGAGGTCAGGCCCTCCGGCGTTTTTCCCCGCGAGGGGCCTTCATGCCGAATGCCTCGCGCAGGTCGGTGGTGGGTGGCGGCAGGAAGCGCATGCGGGCGAACAGGCCTCGCAGGTAAGCGTCCATCAGCGCGGCCGCCGCCGCGCTGTCGCCGTCCTCCAGGGCATCGAGCAGGGCGCGCTGCGCGGCGCAGGCCTCGGCGGTATAGACCGCCCCTTTGTTCAGCGCGATGTCCAGCGAGGCGCGTGCCACCAGGCCGCGGACGAAACCCTGCAGCAAGGGATTCTCGGTCAGTTCGGCCAGGCGCAGGTGGAAACGCCCGGCGAGACGGATCAGCCCGGCGCTGTCGCGAGCCGCGAGGCAAGCCTGCTCCTCGTCGACCAGCGCCCGCAGCTCGGCAAGGGCGGCGGGATCCAGCCCCGCGGGCAGTTGTCGCACCACTTCGCTTTCCACCAGCAGGCGCGCGTCCAGCACCTGCCGCGCCTGGCGCTCGTCCGGGCGGGCGACGCTGGCGACCTCCTTCGGCGGCATCACCACCGCGCCGTCCTCGGCGAGACGGGTGAGGGCACGCTGGATGGTGCCGTTGCTGACCCGGAAGATCTGCCCGAGGGTTTCCTTGCTCAGCTTGGCGGCCGGCGCCAGGCGCTTTTCCAGGATTGCCGTGTAGATGCTTTCGTAGACGAAATGGCTGGTGGGGCGCAGCGCGGCGCCCTGCTGGGTACGTGCGTCGAATCCGACCATGTTCACACCTGTCGAGTCGTGCTTGTGGGCCTTCGCAGGCGGCGGACGAAAGCCGTCCGGGCGCCGCGACGGTCCCGGGTTGGAACCCTGGCGCGGGCGATCAGACCTGCGGCAAGCGCAGGTCGATGTTCAGGCGCGCGCCTTCGTTGAGGATGTGCTGGCGCATCGCCTGGCTCGCCCGCTCGCTGTCGTGCTGGCGGATCGCACGGAGGATGGCGTCGTGTTCCTGGAGGATCTCTTCGGCGTATTCCGGCTGGCGGCGGACCAGGTTGTCGCTGCGTTCCAGGGCGCTGCCGATCTGCTCGGAAACGCTGAGGAAGATCGGGTTCGAGGTGAGCTTCACCAGGCGCCGGTGGAAGGCCGTGTAGGCCTCCACCAGAGCC
>NZ_SCND01000035.1:0-27850 GCF_005503585.1 Pseudomonas sp. 2VD | reverse complement strand
ACCTGGTGGAAACCGGTCAACTCAACCCAGCGCCTTTGCTGAACCGCCATCTGGCGGGAGATTGGGGGACGCTGGACCAGGAAGACTGGAACACCAACCAGAGAGCCCTGAAGTTCGGCGATAGGCTGCTGTCGTCCTACGACATCGACGCCGGCGGCGAATCCAGGCTCTGGATCATCACTGAGGCAGACCGCAGCTCAACCACGCTTTTGCTTCCTAGCGATTACTGACCTCGCCCTCCGCGGCGATTCCTTCCACTCCACCCTGCAGGGTATGCCGATACCCGAAAGGGACGTGCATGCCCTGCTTTCTTCCTTCACCTGCAGGAGATGCACATGAACGCTCAGACCCAACCGGCCGCCCTGGCCGCCTTCCCCCTGAACATCAACCTGACCGACTTCATCGACGAGTTCGGCGACGAGCTCCTGGAGTCGCTCAATCGCTCCAACCCCCCGGTCTATACCGGCTCCGACAACGCTCACCGCCAGTTGGTGGTTGCAGTCAATCAGGGCGATGGCGCGGTCAGCCATGCTCATGACACCTCACGCTGTAGCGCACCACGCCCCAAACCAGCAACTCATCCCCTTCCAGGATGTACCTGGGCGCGTACCGAGGATCTCGGCGCGCAGCACCACCTGGCTCCCATCCTTCGCCAAGCGTTTCACGGTAGGCTCGCCGTTCACCGCTGCAATCACGATGTCTCCTGGCTCAGCTTCTCGGGATCGATCCACCACCATGAGGTCGCCGTCATGAATGCCAGCGCGAATCATGCTGTCGCCGCCGGCGCGTACCAGGTACGTGTGAGGCGCTCGAATCTGCAGAATCTCATCAAGCGAGATCTCCCGCTCCAGGTGATCCTGCGCCGGACTTGGGAAGCCGGCCGACACCTTGCTGGAATACAGGCGCAAGGAAGCCCCAGACCCAGCGACTGGGCCGAGGATAGTAACGGGCATGGGATGAAAACCTCTGTATACTGTCTGTTTATACAGTAGACGCTGACAGGATTTGCCTACAATGCAGGTAGGCCAAGATCCGACAGACGGAGGCACGGTGCGCTATGTGCGGAAGAGTAGCTCAGTACCAGGGCGCGAGAGAGTACGCTCAATTGATGGCCGACTGGCCATTTCTGGACCTGACCGATGGTGAACCACTCGAACGCTACAACGTAGCCCCTTCAACACAGGTCGCCATCCTTCGCCTGGTCGGCGAGGATCTGGTAGCCCAGCTCGTCCGATGGGGTTGGCGACCGTTCTGGGCCCAGGACCGTGCCGCACCGATCAATGCCCGAGCCGAGAAAGTCGCCCATTCGCGCTTCTACAGCGCAGTCTGGAAGCACAGGGCGATCACCCCGATCGACGGCTGGTTCGAGTGGGTGGACGAGGGAGGAGCAAGGAAGCAGCCCTACTTCATTCAGCGTGCCGATGGTGCCGCCGTCCTCTGCGCAACGATCGGCCAGTTCCCTGAACTGGACAGACAGCAGGAAGAACGCCATGGCTTCGTTATCATCACGGCTGATGCCCAGGGCGGAATGGTCGATGTACATGACCGGCGGCCCGTCGTTCTTTCTCCAGAGCTAGCAAGGGAGTGGGTCGATGGGGCAACCCCGCCCGAACGGGCAGAACAGATGGTGTTACAGGAAGGTGAGGCTCCAGAAGTGTTCACCTGGTATCGCGTCGACCGCGCGGTCGGCAATGTTCGCAACCAAGGGGCACACCTCATAGAGCCTCAGCGGACCGGGTAGGCTTAGTTCAACTATCGGCTATCGGCTGCCAGGAATTGCAGGAGGAAGTATCTGGCGATGAATCGGGGCGTTATCCTTCCCCTGTCGCCAGCGACGAAGGTCCTCGCTCACCCAATCATTCAGTGAGGCCGCGGACAAGGTTCCCCCATTCTTCAGGTAATATGCAACCTCCGCCATAGCTTGGTGATAGCCCCGCCGGTAAGTACCCTCTATTTGCGAATCGGCAGGACCAATATCTGAGCCTGGCCCCAACTTACCATCAACCATCCTCTCGAGAAGACTGTTTTCACCAGTCATAATAACCCCCTTATGGTTATAAAGCAGTTTTACAAGCTTGATACAACCAAGAAACCTTAACCACTTTTCTCAATATTCTTCAAGTGCATCAAGGGAGCAATTCGTCATAGCTTAATTCCTAGGAATAGCCTTTCAGTCAACCTAGCCGAATTCCTCTGTAGCCACACCCTTTCCAATGAATCTCCAATCTTCCGGCGCCTGGCGGCTATCGCAAATACTTACTTCAATCATCTGCCCCTGTTTCGGCTCTGCAGGCAGAAGCGCAGCTGTACGCAATAGCTCAGTAGGACTCGGTGCGTAGGTACTCTCCGAACAGTGGAAGGACCAAAGTCCATGTTTACCCGAATTGCCGATCTGGCGATCCAGCTTCAGCGTCCACCCTTGCTCTAGTCGAACCACCCACATATCAGGCCTCCGTAGGAAAAATCTAATTCTACTACCGCCTGGTGGGAGATAGAGCATCTGCCTGCCCAATCAGCCTGCTTGAACATATCCCTTTAAAGGGATAACCTCAAACCCAACGTTGGGCTATCAACCCAACCTCCAACGCCCCTGCCGAGAAAGACATGGCCTACGAAAAGACTTGGCACCGTGACTACGCAGCAGAATCGCTCAAGCGAGCTGAAACCAGCCGCTGGACACAAGATGCCAACCTAGAGTGGACTCAGCTCGCCCTGGAGTGTGCCCAGGTGGTGCATCTAGCCCGCCAGGTAGGAGAGGAACTGGGTAACGAGAAAATCATTGGCATCGCCGATACCGTGCTCTCGACAATCGAAGCCCACTCGCAAGCGACCTACCGCAGGCCGTGTTACAAGAGAATTACGACGGCCCAGACGCACCTCCTCGCGGTCACACTTCTGGAGCGGTTTGGTTCAGCGCGACGGGTAGCGAATGCCGTATGGCAGTTGACTGACGACGAAATCGACCAGGCAAAAGCATGAATAGTCCCCAGTGCGATGTCAGCTATGGATGAGTTGGACTTCAGCGGCCTGAGTGATGACCAACTCGTCGAGCTGGCCATCGCCATTGCAAAAGAGGCGGCCCGGCGCAATCCAGCGCTGCAAGCAGCTTTCGCCGAAGCGCTGGCCACCGAAAGGGAGAAGATCGATGCTCGCCTTCGGGGCGCCGAACGGGCCCGCCAATATGAAATTCAACAAGCCGAGCGAGTAGCAGAAGCTGCAAGCAAGGCCGTCGCTGACGAAAAGATGCGATCAAAACGCACCGAGTTGCTGCGCCGATATCTAGAGCAAGTTGCCTATCTGATTGGGAGACCGCCTCAAGAGCTGACGTTAGTCTGGAAAACCAGCGACTGGACACGACGAGTATCAGGTCCCCGCCTCCAGGTGAATCTCGGCTCCACCGGCACTGACGTGAAGTGGCACCTGATTGACTATGCCGAGGCCACGGATCAGATCTGGACCTCGCCAGCCCTGGCCAAGCTCACTCCCTCCTTGCAGCCTTGGGCTCGTGAAGTTTGCGTGGCTGTACGGGCGATAAATTTCGATAGAACTACGGTGGCACGAGGCGCCGAAATATGTCCAATGAACTGATCAACCCCCTGCAACAGCTCATCGCCAAGGCCAGCAAAACACTGCCCGTCACCACTGGCCGGGTAGCCACACACCAAGCGAGACTGGACCGTCGGCAAGGCGAGGTCATCATCCTGGCCGACATCTCCGCATCAATGGGATGTACTGCCTGGGGCCAGCGACGCAAGATCGACGTATTGCGCGAAGCTGTAGACGCAGCCCTGGAACGCCAACCGGCGAGATTGATCGCCTTCAGCGACCAGCCACGGGAAGTCCAGCACATCCCTGAGCCGGAGAGCAGTACCAACATGACCGCGGCCCTGCGAGCAGCCTTGCAATTCAATCCCGGTGTGACTCTCGTCATCAGTGATGGCCAACCTGACAACGAGAAATCGGCTCTCGAAGTCGCCGCCCAGTTTCGTGGCGTGATTGATGTGCTCTACGTTGGTCCCGAGATTGATCGCGCTGCCATGGGATTCATGCGTCGCCTGGCCGCAGCGGCTGGCGGAGATATGGTCAGCAACGATATATCAAGCCAGGCCGGCGCCCAGCGACTGTTGACCTGCATTGCCGGCTTACTCCCGGGGCCAAGTCGCGCATGACGGAAGAGCAGTTTTCAGCCCTTGCTGAGTTGATGCGCCTGCGCGGAGGTCCTGGCGAGGATGCTGCCCGACTGGTGTTGGTAAATGGTCTCAAGCCTACCGATGCTGCCCGGAAGACAGGTATCACTCCCCAAGCCGTGAATAAGACCCTCAGCAGTTGCCGGCGTGGCATTGAACTTGCCAAGCGGGTATTTACCTGAGCCCTTCAAGCCATTGCAGCGTGTTGTTGACTTTAAACTTCCGCCTGTCCATCCTTTGAGCCGTGAGCTGCTGACGTTGTCGGCACCCCTCCAGTAGCCGTGATCTGCGAGGCTACAGCACGGATTACCGTGTAGATCACTCCCTAGGTCGCACCAGCTTCCGGAAGCGCGATCAATCGACCATCAGGTTGATGGAAGCCCCCTCCCCTGACTGACGTTTTAAAACAGCCCCGTAGGGGCAACCTCACTCTCTTGCTGCCGAAACTTTCGGTAAGCGATACCCTGCACGCAGAACAGCTTGCTTTCTCAGCACAGCGACTCCATATCCCAACATCAATGGAAGGTGAAGAGATGGACGAAAACTACATCATCGCCCGTTCAATTAAAGAGGCAAACAAGTTTATTCAAACTTGGGAAGAAGCCGACATTGAAAAACTAACCGACGATCAAACAAGAGCTGCAATTGGCTTTGCCAGCAAGATCAATTCAGAGCTTCGCGAATGGATCAGAATGCACCTGGATGGTGAGGGCACAGCTCACGAAGAAGGATACTTAAAGGAACAACAGGCTCCTTGGAAAAAAGCCAACACTGGTGATCTTTTCACAGATTTCGGCTGGTGGCACCGCATAGCAAACCTCATGCTACACACGGCGTATATAAATCATGCGATGCTCGGCGGCGATCAGTATCACAGTCGACTGATGAAGATTTTCCGGGATAGATTCTCTTATCCCGAGGAATGACTTCTAGAGGGAAAAAAGATGAGCAATCAACAAAAAAACTTTGGCGATGCCCAGGTAGCGCTGGTCGCCGCTTGGAGAAAGCATCCGGAGCTGCGGGAGTCTTTAGATGGCGTCGTTTCTGAGGTGCTATCGCAAATAGTCTTTCAAACAGAGATGCTCAGCAAGCAGGCGGAAGGTTTGGCAAGATATGTCCGCCGTACTCACTCAGACGAAGATGAAGTTGTTCGCGTGCTTTGTTACAACATCGACATCCAAATCAATAGAATCATCTCGATATGCGGCGAAGTCAACCAGCATGGCATCCGTGTATATGGTGATGCAATCGATAGGGATGTAGACTGACTCGTCGAAATCTAATAGCAAGCTGAATACCCCGCTAAACTGCGGGGTTTCTTTTTGTGAGAAACTGCGGAGAGAAACAGAGACCGAGCACAGGAAGACCTTGGATGCCTGCAGCCCTTGATCTAACAGGTCAGCGCTTCGGCCGTCTCTTTGTTGTACGGGAGAATGGCCGGGTAAAATTTGGCAAGGAGCAGCCCGGCTGGCTCGTAGAGTGCAATTGCGGGCGCCGTGAGACTCTTGCCCAGGCGCTGTTGACGCAACGCGGGTGGCGAGAGTGCTCATACTGCCAGCGGCCGGAGTGCATTGTTTGCGGGGAAAAGGTACCGTCGACCCGCCCGCGGAGCGTCACATGCTCTGACACCTGCCATAAAGCCAAACGCCGTGGCCAGGACATCGAACGTTACCACAGGCGTGCAGCTGACCCTCAGTTCAATCAGCAGAGGTATCAGCGCCTGGTTGAACGCATGGCCGACGATCCTGACCTAGCCGAGCGCGTCAGGCAAATCCGCCGAGGCGCAAATGCCCGTTGGCGGATGAAACCTGAAAACCGCACGGCCATCAGGCATTACCAGGCACTGCGCTATGCGATGAACCGAGCAGAAATTCTAGCGCGGAGGCGCGCCCGCCTCGACCTGATGACACCGGAACAGATGGAGCATTGGCGAGAGCGTATCCGGGCGTATGATCGAGCCTACCGCGCCCGATGGCGCGACCACCTTCGCTCTGACCCTGAACGACACAGGGCGTATCTCGACACGATGAGGGAGTACAGACGCCTGGCTAGCAAGAACTCAACCGAATAGCTGGTAGCTGCGAACGCATAGGCTCAATTGGCCGAGACTCGAAGCGCAACGTACTCAGCTTCGATCTCCCGTAGAGTTCGGGCACCCTCCTCGCTCATTCCGCTATTAGGCAACTGGCCGAGCACCAAAAGCGTACTCAGTGCATGGTAGCGAGCCAGGTATTCGCTCCATGCCTCATCGAAGTGCGCGCTCTCAATCCCTGCCTCCCTCTTGCGATAAAAAGCAGCCACGGCGGCCAGTTCCTGGCGCGCTATATCGATGATGGTTTGTTCGAGCTGGGGAAGGTCTGTATTCATGGCCTAGGGCTTCCTCGAAGCAGTGTTAACCAGAAATGACGCAGCCTAGATGCGTGTGAAGGGCACCCAGAGTCGACTGATCTTCGCATAGCGAATCAGGCCCGGCGATTCGCCAGAATCCTATCCAAAAAAATCCCACCCCCACTCACCGAGTATTTCCTACTGCCTCAATGGGGGCAGTCTGAGAGGGTGTCTCTGGCTTCGCGCGAGGACACTCATGAAACGCCCATCCCCTGCATCAATGATTCTTGGCCTCTGCTTGACGGCAATGGCCGGCCTGCTGGGCTACCAGCAATACCAACTCATTCAGCTCCGATCAGGCGTGGACAGTGCCGCGGAAAAGACCTCGCTAGAGGCGATCCTGGCTCGCTTGAATCGAGTCGACGAGCGCCTCGACGCCGTGGATGGGCAGCACCTGGTCAGCAACGAGGACTTCCGCTCAGGCCAGCAGGCACTGTCCAACCGCATTGACGCCGCGCAGGCCTTCGCCAAGCAGGCCTCCGACGCCGTCGAGAACCTGGCTCAAACCACCGCCTCGGCCGGCGATCTCCTGGTGCTCAAGGCTACAGTGGAGACGCTGGACGGTTCTGTCCGCACGCTGCAAGAGAAGCAAGCCAAGGCTCCGCCGCTGATCGTGCCTCCACCGAAGCGCGGTGCCTTCCCTGTCAAGCCCAAGCCCAAGCCGAAACCCAAGCCAATCGAGCCTCCGCCCTTCTCAATCCTCGGCGTGGAGTATCGCGGGGGCGAACGGTTTCTGTCGGTTGCACCTCCGGGATCCACCCAGCTCAGCCAGATCTACCTCATTCGCCAGGGCGATGCCGTCGCCGGCACGACCTGGCGACTGACCGACCTTGACGATCGTACCGCGCACTTCGACGTCGCCGGCGCCTCGCGCAGCGTTCGCATCCAACCATAGGACCCCGCACATGAACAGAACCGTATCGCTCCTGTCCGGCCTGGTGCTGCTGCTGAGCTATCCCGCAGTCGGCCAGGAGGCTGCGGCAAGCCGAGAGGCCAGCAGCCAGCTGTCCGGTAGCCAACTCGACACGCTGAAACAGCAGACATCTCAGAGCGACCTGGCCCAGGAGTGGGGACTGAATCAACAGGAATGGACCCGCTACCAGACGCTCATGCAAGGCCCCCGGGGCGTGTACTCACCTGGCATTGACCCGCTGACCGCGCTGGGCATCGAGGCGCGATCGGCAGAGGAACGGCGGCGGTATGCCGATCTACAGGTCCAGGCCGAACGGCGCCGGGTCGAGAAGGAACTCGCCTACCAGCGCGCATACGACGAAGCCTTCGCCCGCGCCTATCCAGGCGAGGGGGTCATCCGCCTCACCGAAAGCAGCACGGCCAACCCGTCGGGCGCGCCGAACATGAGCCCAGCGTTGCAGAGCAGCGGGCGCCTGGCCCTGTTCGTCCAGGACAACTGCACCGCCTGCATCCAGCGGGTGCGCGACCTGCAGCAGCAGAACAAGGAGTTCGATCTCTACTTCGTCGGTAGCCAGAACGACGCAGAGCGAGTGCGGCACTGGGCAATCCTCGCCGGCGTCGACCCGAAGAAGGTTCGCAGCAAGCAGATCACGCTCAATCATGACGAGGGCCGCTGGATGGCCCTGGGACTGGGCGGGGCCCTTCCCGCCCTGGTCCAGGAGGTGAACGGCCGATGGCAACGTCTGTAATCCGCGCCCTCCAACTGGCCGCCCTGCTGGTCCTGGCCAACATCGCTCAGGCCGCCGTGGATCCTCCGCCGGCGTACAAGCAGATCGCCCTGCCCAAAGGGGTTCCGGCCGAGGTGCTCTATTCGGTCGCGCTGACCGAGAGCAAGGTCCTGCTGCGCGGCGAATACGTTCCCTGGCCCTGGACATTGAACGTCGCCGGGAAATCCTACTACTACGCGACCCGCACCGCCGCCTGCACAGCGCTACTCGCGGCAATCAACCTCTACGGGGCCAAGAGCGTCGATTCCGGCCTCGGCCAGGTCAATATCGGCTGGAACGGACATCGTTTCTCCAGCCCCTGCGACTCCCTGGATCCGTACAAGAACCTGGACGCCACCTCCGACATCCTGATCGAGCAGCGGGACGCCCTGTATGCATCCGCCCCGGGAAGACCGGTGGACTGGATCCAGGTTGCCGGCCGCTACCACCGCCCCGCCGGCGGCGCGCCTGCCGCCAAATACCGTAGGACGGTATCCCGCCACCTTAGCCAAGTCCTCGGCGTCAACCTACTGGTGACCAATCCATGAAGAAGATCCTTGCCACGCTGGCATTTTGCACGGCGTTCGCGACTCAAGCCTGGGCCGCCGGGCTGATCGTTGTCGAAGACCTCGGCGGAGCCTCAGCGCTCCCCTACTACCAGGGCCTGGATCCGCAGCCATCCGCTGCCACACCAGGACCTGGCGACCTGGGTGTCCGTGGCTCAGGTGCGTTTCCAGTTCGCTCGGCACGCCTTTCGCCAGGCCAGGTTCAGGGGCGCGCCATCAACGCCCCAGGCCTGCAACCTCTGTTCCTCGTCGGCGACGACACGCTGTCTCGAACCTGGCTGAAAGAGCGAGGCGACGAGCTCCGAGGCCTCCACGCTGTGGGCCTGGCAGTGAACGTGGCCAGCGAAGCGCGCCTGACGGAAATCCGTGCCTGGGGGAAAGGACTTCAGATATTGCCGGCGCCGGCGGACGACCTGGTCGACCGGCTCGGACTGCGGCACTACCCCGCCCTCATCACATCCACCGCCATCCAGCAGTAGGAGTCCTCATGACTACTCACCTGATCACCCTGGTCATCAAGCAGCCGAGCGACGCTCAGGCACGCCAACTCATGTACCAGGAGTTGCTCGGCCTGATCTCACGCTACGGCGGTGAGGTGACGTCCACGGCCCTCGAGGACGAATCGACCCTCTGTGAGCTGCTGGAGCAGATGCTGCCCGATCATGAGGTAGAGCAAGCCAGGAAACAGGTGCTCGAACTTCATGCCAAGCGCCGCCGACCGGGCCGCCTGCACTCGCCGGCAAGCCTGAAGGTGTAACCCATGGCTGGCCAGTACCCGCTGGAAGCGCTCTTGCGGCCTGCCGTGGAGCTCTACACCACCACCGTGTGCTTCACCGCGGCCGCGCTCTGCATCGTCGCGCCGTGGACGTTCGCCCTCACTCCGCTGTTCGGCATCGTGGCCGCGCTGGGCTTCGTCTGGCTGGGCGTCGTGCGGCTGAAGCAGGCCGGCGTGGTGCTCCGCTACCGGCGGAACATTCGCCGACTGCCGAAGTACACGATGACCAGCGCCGAAATGCCGGTCAGCAACGAACACTTGTTCATCGGCAAGGGCTTTCGCTGGACGCAGAAGCATACGCAGCGCCTGGCAGATACCTACCTGCCCCAGTTCGCCTCCTACGTCGAGCCCTCGCCGCTCTACGAGCGCGCGCGCCGGCTGGAGAAGCAGCTCGAGTTCGCCCCCTTCCCCCTGAAGCTGGTCGCCAAAGCCACTGCCTGGGACGTGGCCTGGAACCCCGCACGGCCGCTGCCGCCCGTGGGCGGTTTGCCTCGGCTCCATGGCATCGAGCCGCGCGAACAGGACGTAGGCCTGCAACTGGGCGAGCGCGTCGGCCACACACTGGTACTCGGCACTACGAGGGTAGGTAAGACGCGACTCGCGGAGCTGTTCATCACCCAGGATATTCGCCGCACCCACTGCCGGGGCCGACGCCGGCGGGCGAAGATGGGTCGGCGGACCCAGACGGTTCACCACGGCTATCGGCGCCGGCGCGCAGAGGAGCAGCCGGACTACGAGGTGGTGATCGTCTTCGACCCGAAAGGCGATGCTGACCTGCTCAAGCGTATGTACGTGGAGTGCGAGCGTGCCGGCCGCCTGGATGAGTTCTACGTGTTCCATCTCGGTCATCCTGACCTGTCGGCACGCTACAACGCCGTCGGCCGGTTCGGCCGGATCTCCGAGGTCGCCACCCGCGTCGCCGGCCAGCTCTCCGGCGAAGGCAACAGCGCGGCGTTCCGTGAGTTCGCCTGGCGGTTCGTCAACATCATCGCCCGCGCGCTGCACGCGCTGGGTATCCGCCCGGACTACCAGCAGATCCTCCGCCACGTCGTGAACATCGATGCGTTGTTCGTCGAATATGCCCAGAAATACATCAGCGAGCACGATCCCAGGGCCTGGGACACGATCATCCAGATCGAGGGCAAGCTCAACGACAAGAACATCCCGTTCAACATGAAAGGACGGCCCCTGCGGGTCGTGGCCATCGACCAGTACCTGACACAGAAACGCATCGCCGACCCGGTCATGGAAGGCCTGAAGAGCGCAGTGCGCTACGACAAGACCTACTTCGACAAGATCGTGGCCTCGCTGCTGCCGCTGCTGGAGAAACTCACCACTGGGCGGATCTCGGAGCTGCTTTCGCCCAACTACGCGGACCTCAACGATCCGCGGCCGATCTTCGACTGGATGCAGGTCATCCGCAAACGCGCCGTGGTCTACGTCGGCCTCGACGCACTATCGGATACCGAGGTCGCCGCCGCGGTGGGCAACTCCATGTTCAGCGACCTGGTCTCGGTGGCGGGTCACATCTACAAGCATGGTGTCGATGACGGCCTGCCCGGCTCGCTCGCTGGCGGCAAGGTCCGCATCAACCTGCATGCCGACGAGTTCAACGAGCTGATTGGCGACGAGTTCATCCCCATGGTCAACAAAGCGGGCGGCGCCGGCGTGCAGGTGACGGCCTACACCCAGACCATGAGCGACATCGAGGCCAAGATCGGCTCCCGCGCGAAGGCCGGTCAGATCATCGGCAACTTCAACAACCTGTTCATGCTGCGGGTGCGCGAGACCGCCACGGCCGAACTCCTGACCAACCAGCTCCCCAAGGTCCAGATCTACACCAGCACGCCGGCGAGCGGCGCCAACGACGCAATCAACAACAAGAAGGCAGCCTTCACCTCCAGCTCGCACGACCAGGTGCAGATGACCAGCGTGCCGATGCTCGAGCCGGCCCACATCGTTGGTCTGCCCAAAGGACAGGCGTTCGCGCTGCTCGAGGGCGGCAATCTCTGGAAGATCCGAATGCCGCTGCCGGCGGTCGATCCCGACGAGGTGATGCCGAAAAGCCTGCAGGAGCTGGCTGCCGGTATGCGCAAGGGCCAGGCCGCCAACAGCGAGTGGTGGGAGGCGCCGGGATACTCCGCCCTGCAGGATGGTCTGCCCCAGGACCTGGTCGACGATTTCCGTCACCTCGGCGCCGGTGAGGATGCCGCATGATGGCTGAAGTCACTCAACGTGCAGAGCAGCAACAAGAGAGCCAGAAGACCCTGGTCGGCACCATCATCAGTACGCCCTTCCAATTTCTCGGCGTGATGTTCGGTTCGCTGGTCGGCGCAATCATCGTAGAGTGGGTTTGCCTGTATTTCTTCTGGCCTGACGCGGGCTGGAAGCATGCCCAGGCAATGTTCGAGTACGAACTCAGTTGGCTGTCGCAGGGTCTGCTGCACAGCGTCATCGTGCAGGAGCCAGGTCGAACCGCCACCTGGCTGGCCCAGTTGGCCTATGACTGGTTGTTCGTGAAGACCGGGATAGTCGACTGGATGACCAACATGACCACCATCGCGCAGGCCGGGCCACGGAGCCCTCTGGACGTTCGCTATCTCACCGCCCAGGGCGTCTCCACGCTGCAGAACTACGGCCTGGCCGCGCTGTACACGGTGCTGACATTTGTCGTGCGCCTGGTGATCCTGGTCATGACGATCCCGTTGTTCCTGATGGCCGCGTTCACCGGCCTGGTGGACGGCCTGGTGCGCCGGGACCTGCGCAAGTTCGGCGCCGGCCGGGAGTCCAGCTACCTCTACCACAAGGCGCGCGGCAGCATCATTCCGCTAGCGGTCGTCCCTTGGACGCTCTACCTGGCAATCCCCATCAGCATCAACCCCTTGCTCATCCTGCTGCCCTGCGCCGCGCTGCTCGGCGTAGCGGTGTGCATCACAGCATCCACCTTCAAGAAATACCTCTAGTCCTCGAGGAGACGCTCATGGCCCTACCGCTTAAACAACTCTTGCCTTCGCGCGACACGGCTCTACACGCCAGTTGGATCACGCTGACTGTCCTTGTACTGCTGCTTTCAGCGGCTGTACTCATGACGATGGGCAGGCTCAAGGAGACCGGCACGTATTGGCAAATCCTCGTCGAAGTCGCCCTGGTATTGCTGTCAGTCCAATGGCTGCTCATCGCAACCTGGGTTCGAGTGGGTACTCGTCGTGGTCCATGGACCAGACAGGCCGTTTTAACTCCGCTCGCCTGGCTCAGCGTGACCTCGATGCTATACGTCTATGCCGTGGTACAGGTGATAAATCGGTTGATTCCAACAATGGAGACGATAGCCCCCCACGCGACTACAGGGGCCGCCGAGGGTGCGGCATTTCTCACGCTATGTGCCGGATTTTCACTATGCCTGGCGACTATGACAATGGTCATTACGCACCTTTGCTACCTGTGTATTCGTCACCGGCGCACTATCGGTTGAGCACCTCGAACCAGTGAATCAACCAAGGCACAGCGTGTGATCTCAACTCGCTAGATGAGAACCACGCGACAGCAAAAAGCAGAATCAAAAAGATCAACGCAAATCGCCAAATTTTCATTTCGATGCCTTCAGGGAGACGAACGACAAATGATGCCATGCCCTGACTAGCTCCACAGCCACAGCCCCCCTGTTTAACCAGACACCTACCAATCTGGAAGCCCTCGTATCTCCGGAGACACCTATGCAGTGGACTCACGAACAGTCACCGATCATCCAGTCGAAGGCATCGAAGATCCTGGTGCGGGCCTTCGCCGGCACTGGCAAGACGACCACCCTGGTGGGCTTTGCCAAGGCGAACCCTACCCTGAGAATCCTCTATCTCTGCTACAACAGCTCGGTGGAGAAAGCCGCGAAGGGCAAGTTTCCCCGCAACGTAGTCTGCAAGACCGCCCACAGCCTGGCTCATGCGGTGTACGGCATCCAGTACGCCCACAAGAAGACGAAGAACCTGCGTCTGACCGATATCGCCCGCGGACTCGATACCCAAGACTGGGAGTTGGTACGTGACGTGCTGGCCACGCTGAACAACTACATGGCCAGCGCCGACGCGGAACTCGGCCGACCGCACTTCCCGCGCTTCCGCGACAAGGCGTTCCTCACCAGTGCCCAGGAACGCTTCCTCAAGCAGGGCCTGGACATGGCGCGAGTAGTCTGGAGGCGCATGGTCGACCTCCAGGACACCGGCATGCTGATGCCCCATGACGGCTACCTGAAGCTGTATCAACTGAGCAAGCCCGATTTGAGCCAGCGCTTCGACTGCATGCTCCTGGACGAGGGACAGGACATCAACCCAGTGATCGCGGACATTGCCCATTGGCAGCGCATCAGAATGGCTATCGTCGGCGATCCCCATCAGCAGCTCTACCGGTTCAGGGGCGCGGAAGATGCCCTGAACAGCGACTGGATGGTCGGCGCCGAGGAGCACTACCTGACCCAGAGCTGGCGGTTCGGCCCCGCGATTGCGCACGTGGCCAACATCATCCTCTCCTACAAGGGCGAGACACGGAAACTTCAAGGACTGGGCCCGCAGACGCTGGTGAAAAAGTCCCTCCCGGCGGACCTTCCTCACCGCACTTTCATTCACCGCACCGTTATCGGCGTCATCGAAAATGCCCTGCAGCGTGTGCGCAATAATCCGGCACCCAAGTTCTACTGGGTAGGCGGTATCGACAGTTACTCGCTGCGCGACCTGGAGGACCTGTACGCATTCAGCCGAGGCCTGCACCAAAACGTCCAAAACAAGAAGCTGCTCCGTGACTACCGCGACTACACCCAGTACGTGGAGATCGCCGAGATCAGCCAGGACGGTGAAATGCTGCGCTCGATCAAGATCATCTCGACCTACCCTGATCTACCGGCGCGGATCCTCGAGCTTCGCTCACTGACCCTTGACAATGAGCTGGACGCGACGATCACCCTGACCACCGCACATAAGGCCAAAGGGCTGGAATGGGATTTCGTTTGCCTGTACGACGACTTCAACGCGGATCCGCTGGCACCCGACACCGACCCGGGCAAGCGCGACGATGAGCTGAACCTGATCTACGTCGCAGTGACCCGCGCGATGAAGATCCTCGCCATCAATAGCCTGGTGCTATCGATCATGCAGCGGTACGTGGACGACAGAAAGCTGAAGGAGCAGATAGCTAGCTGTGAAAAATGACTCAAAAAAATGATATTGGTCACAGCGAATGCCTGACATTGACATAAGGCAAAGAGATTTGTAGCCAACTCATTCAGCCTAGGAAGTACTCACACCAAGACTTTAACGTTAGGTCACAGCGGAGCATTGAGATGAAGCTTATCCTTGATTTCGACGGACGCCTTCTAAATCCAAGCAACATGCTAGAGGCCCTATCAAAAGCAGGAAAGAATACAACCATCAGCATAAGCAACGCGCAAGCATTAAATATAGACACTCTTCTCAAGGCAACAACCACTGCAGAAAACACAAAAAACCTCTCAACAACTTTCAACGGCGCAGAGCTGACTGCTAACAACCTTCAGGAAGTCATAAACTTAGCAGGATCATTAACCAGAGTATCCACAATAGCCGCACAAGCCATTAATATAAACACACTTCTTTCCGCAATATCTACAGCAGGCAACTCAAAGAGTTTTAGCGCAGAATTCAATGGAGCCCAACTCAGCAGCGACAACCTACTTAGAGCAGTAAATGCGGCAGGCACAAACACTAGCATAAGCGTCAACACCGCACAAGCGACAAATATAACCGCCCTTCTTCAGACTATTCATGCAGCAGGTAACACAAAAACATTCAGCGCAGAGTTCAATGGCGCTCAACTTACTTCAAACAACATTCAACAAGCTTTAGACGCCGCAGGAACCCGAACATCCATTAGCGTCAACACCGCTCAGGCGGTTAATATAAGCACCCTGCTAGCCCTCATCAACTCTGCCAAAGACACGAAAAAATTTAGCGCCGACTTCAATGGTGCACAACTAACAGCAGACAACCTTCAGCAAGCGATCAGCGCTGCGGCCGCGGGAACCAGTATCAGCGTCAACACCGCTCAGGCGGCGAATATATCCATCCTTTTACAGGTCATCAACATCGCGGGCAACACTAAAAAATTCAGCGCCAACTTTAATGGTGCCCAACTCACTTCAAACAACATCCAGCAGGCGCTGCGAGCGGCAGGATCAAACACATCAATCAGTATGAACTCCGCACAATCCGCCAACCAAAGCACTCTACTTGAACTTCTAGACATAGCAAGTTCCAGCAAGCAATTCCAAGCCAATTACAACGGCGGCATGTCTAATCCGAGCAACCTACAACAGATAGTTTCTCGTGCAGGCGCTAGTGCAACCGTGTTTATTTCCGACGCACAAGGCCTACCAATCGCAAATATCCTTACCCTTATATCATCTGCCGGATGATGACTTATAGCCGTGGATGAAAAACACACCATCCACGGCTATACCCTAGTCCATACTGCCTTTTATCTGAACTAGCCTTCCATCGACAAACCTAAGCTTCTGGTACCAACCATTCCTTGGTCCGTATACCCAGTTTTCGACAGTAGCAGCCCCCCGCACTATATAGCCACTACCATCCACTGCGGGCCCTTCAACTTTACGGCTATCAGGGTTGCCGCACTTCCTAAGCACATCATCAATCAAGTCACCCTCACTAACAATTGCCGACCCGCATCGTAATGTAGCGGCAGCCACCCCATAACTGTCCAACATAGCAGCCATGGCTAGCAAAACTCCAATAGAGATGTTTCTAAGCATCAGCCGTCTCCCTTAGAAATATATATGAAATATACACCCAGACGTCCATACGTGTCTCTAAACCCGCCAACCACCAGAAATTCACTGGTGCTAGGCCTAGTATTTTCGGTTGAGGCCCTCCTCCTGCTCTTGAAACCGTGCGGTTCTACTCGAACCACTCCAGGAGCACGTAATGAAGCAGACCTTCGAATACCATGTCGAAAACATCGTTATTCCCTACAAAACCCTCACCAAGGGGAGCCCGCAGAATTCGGAAAAAATCGTACGCTAAGGTTTTCCGGGCAACCGTAGCGGCCTGAACTTCCCGTCCTCCAGCCTGCGGCTCTGCCGCCAGACGTAATCGCCGGTCAGGTTGATGTGTTCCCAGCCCAGCGGCGACAGGTATTGCAGCAACTCACCGTTCACCGGCTTGCCGACCTCGACCAACCCCTGAGTGGCGCGCTCCAGGTACACCGTGTTCCACAACACAATGGCGGCCGTCACCAGGTTCAGGCCGCTGGCCCGGTAGCGCTGCTGCTCGAAGCTCCGATCCCTGATCTCGCCGAGGCGGTTAAAGAACACCGCCCTGGCCAGGGAGTTGCGCGCTTCACCCTTGTTCAGTCCAGCATGCACGCGGCGGCGCAGTTCGACGCTTTGCAGCCAGTCGAGGATGAACAGGGTGCGTTCGATCCGGCCCAGCTCGCGCAGGGCCACGGCAAGGCCATTCTGGCGTGGATAGCTGCCGAGCTTTCGCAGCATCAGCGAGGCAGTGACGGTGCCCTGCTTGATCGAGCTGGCGAGGCGCAGGATGTCGTCCCAATGGGCGCGGACGTGCTTGATGTTCAGGGTGCCACCAACCATTGGGCGCAATGTCGGGTAGTCCTGGACGCTATTCGGCACATACAGCTTGGTTTCGCCGAGGTCGCGGATGCGCGGTGCGAAGCGGAAGCCCAGCAGGTGCATCAGGGCGAAGACGTGATCGGTGAAACCGGCCGTGTCGGTGTAGTGCTCCTCGATCCGCAAGTCGGACTCGTGGTACAGCAGGCCGTCGAGCACATAGGTGGAGTCACGCACGCCGACATTCACCACGCGGGTGCTGAACGGTGCGTACTGGTCGGAGATATGGGTGTAGAACAGTCGCCCCGGCTCGCTGCCGTACTTCGGGTTGACGTGCCCGGTGCTTTCGCCCCGGCCGCCCGCCCGGAAGCGCTGGCCATCGGAGGATGAGGTGGTGCCGTCGCCCCAGTGGGCGGCGAAGGCATGGCGGTACTGGTGGTTGACCAGCTCGGCCAGGGCCGCCGAATAGGTTTCGTCGCGGATGTGCCAGGCTTGCAGCCAGGACAGCTTGGCGTAGGTCAGGCCGGGGCTCGACTCGGCCATCTTGGTCAGCCCGAGGTTAATCGCATCGCCCAGGATTGCTGACAGCAGCAATGTCCTGTCTTTGGCCTCGGCACCGTCCTTCAGGTGGGTGAAGTGGCGGCTGAAACCCGTCCAGTCGTCCACATCCATCAGCAGTTCGGTGATCTTGATGCGCGGCAACAGCTGACTGGTCTGGTCGATCAGCGCCTGCGCGGTATTGGGCACCGCAGAATCCAGCGGGGTGATCTTCAGCCCGGACTCGGTGAGGATGGCATCGGGCAGCTCGTTGTCCTTGGCCAGCCGGGTTACGGTGGCCAACTGCTCGTCCAGCAGCTGTAAGCGCTCTTCCAGGTACTGGTCGCTGTTCGGGTTGATCGCCAGGGGCAGGGCCTGTTCCCGCTTGAGCGCGGCGAACTTCTCTGCCGGCAGCAGGTAGTCGTCGAAGTCGCGGAACTGCCGTGAACCCTTGACCCAGATGTCACCGGAGCGCAGGGCGTTCTTCAGCTCGGACAGCGCGCAGATTTCGTAGAAGCGTCGGTCGTGGCCTTCCGGGGTGATCACCAGCGGCTTCCAGCGCGGCTTGATGAAGGCGGTAGGGGCATCCGCCGGCACCTTGCGCAGGTTGTCGGCGTTCATCTCGCGCAGGGTCTGCACGGCCGCCAGCACGCCTTGCGCGGCCGGTGCAGCGCGCAGTTCCAGCACCTCCAGCAGGGCCGGCGTGTAACGGCGCAGGGTGGCGAAGTTCTCGCCGACCAGGTGTAGGTGGTCGAAGCCCTCCGGCCGGGCCAGCAGCTCGGCCTCGCTGACGCTCTCGGTGAATTCGTCCCAGGGAATCACCGCCTCGATGGCGGCGTACGGATCGCTGCCGTTTTCCTTTGCCTCCAGCAGAGCCTGGCCGATCTTCGAGTACAGGCGCACCTTGTCATTGATCGCCTTGCCCTGCTTCTGGAACTGCTGCTGATGCTTGTGCTTCGCGCCGCTGAACAGCTTGACCAGGATGCGGTCGTGCAGATCGACCAACTCATCAATCACAGTCGCGGTGCTCTCCAGCACTACGGCGGCCAGGGTCGCGTAGCGCCGCTGCGGCTCGAACTTGCCAAGGTCTTTGGGCGTCATCTGCCCCCCTTCGCGGGCCAGCTTGAGCAGGCGGTTCTGGTGGATGTGCCGGCCCAGCCCTTCGGGCAAGTCCACCAGCTGAAATGTCTTCAGCCGCTCGATGTGCTTAAGCATGTGCCGAGAGTTGGGTTTCAGCGGTGCCTGGCGCAGCCAGGTCAACCAGGTGATGCTGCTGCCGGCCTTGAGCTTCAGCAGTTCGTCCAGCTTGGCACGGTGCGAGTCCGTGAGTGGTTCGACCAGGGCGCGGTAGACCCGCCGATTAGCCCGCGCAATGGCCTCCGAGCAGGCCCGATCAATTACGCTCAGCGCCGGCAGGATGCGCCGCTTCTGCCGCAGGCTCTCCAGAGCCTGGCTGGCCAGCAGCAAGCCCTTGTCGGTCTGCTGGGCCAACTCGGTCAGCTCGCGCACGAGGTTGCGGAAGTCGGACAGGCCAAACGGGGCCAGTTGCAGGTAGGTGCGCAGTTCATGGGCGTGCTCGCGGCGGGTCACGTCGCGTTCGCCGTACTTCGCCCAACTCGCCGGGTCGGCCTGAACCTGCTTGGCCACCCACAGGATGACCGGCTCGGGCGGCTCGCTGTCGGTGCCCAACGCATAGCCGGGGTAGCGCAGCAGGCTGAGCTGCACCGCGAAGCCTAGGCGGTTGGCGTCGCCGCGCCGCTGGCGGATCAGCGACAGGTCGGAGTCGTTGAAGGTGTAGTAGCGGATCATGTCATCCTGGCTTTCTGGCAACGCAAGCAGGGTGTCCCGCTCCGTGGCCGAGAGGATCAAGCGACGCGGCATGTATCAGTCGTCCGTGCGGAGGTACTGGTAGAGGGTTTCCCGGCTGATGTTGAACTCGCGGGCAAGCTGCGCCTTGGGCTCGCCGGCCGTCGCTCGCTGCCGCAGGGTAGCAGCCTGCTCATCGGACAGGGCTTTCTTGCGGCCTCGGTACGCGCCACGCTGCTTGGCCAAGGCGATACCCTCACGCTGCCGCTCGCGGATCAGGGCGCGCTCGAACTCGGCGAAGGCACCCATCACCGACAGCATGAGGTTGGCCATCGGCGAGTCCTCGCCGGTGAAGACTAGGCCCTCTTTCAGGAATTCGATACGCACGCCGCGCTGGGTCAGCTTCTGCACAAGGCGGCGCAGGTCATCGAGGTTGCGCGCCAGGCGATCCATGCTGTGCACTACCACGGTGTCACCTTCGCGGACGAAGCTCAGCAGCGCTTCGAGCTGGGGGCGCTGAGTGTCCTTGCCCGAGGCCTTGTCGGTGAACACCTTGCTCACCTCGGTCTCCTCCAGCTGGCGTTCCGGGTTCTGGTCGAAGCTGCTGACCCGGACGTAGCCAATGCGATGTCCCTGCACGCCTACTGCTCCGCCGAGAAATGGCGCTCGGGCCAACGCCAACGGCGGATGCGCTCCCACAACACTTTGCCGCCAATCCCAACATCGTTCTTGTCGGGATCGAGATTGAGTAACAATGCCAGTCGAGCGATCGCGCTCTGCATCGGGTACATGTTCCCGTAGCCAGCGATCTTTCGCAGGATTTCATTCTCGCTCTTCTCTAACTCTTCGGGAGTATTGAAGGTGGTGGCATAGTCAGTGATCACTGCTGAAGCGGCATCCAAGGCGCTGTAGGTTTCTCGAAGCACTTCGAGCACTTCATGAGTGAGTGCCCCCAGCTCGACTTGGGTTCCATCCGGCAAGGTGGCGATCCCCTTCTCGAAAAAGATCACCCCGTCACGTAGATAAAGTGCCTGGAGGGCATCTACCCCAACGAACGACGGCGCGTCCTGGTCTACCGCAGGCCTGCCGAGAATGTGGCAATGCAAATGCAGGCTCGCGGCTCGAAGCAAACGCCGCGCCTCGGGAGTTGGTGGATTTATCCAAGGGTCTGCCTGCTCCCGCCGCCAGACAACCGTTCCCCACCACAGCCCGGCGACTACCAACCCTAATCCAACCCATAGAAAGGTCATCAGAACAACTCCGCGTTGAAGGTGAGCAAGGGGGCTAAGTGCACTTTCTGTTCCGTTGCGCCTCAAGCCCTGCTTTTGTCAGGCTGAAATCTATGACCTTTGCGGGCATGTGTCAAAGAATGCGAAAGAAGACTCTATTCTGACGGAGCTGCGCGGTTCTGCCTGACATCCAGTTAGGGTATACCTCAAATTGACACTGCGTATTCCAGAGAACGTGATGACGGAAGGTTGAACCTTCCGTCATAGCGCATCTGGTTTGGCCTCCCGTCAGCCAACCACGGGAAACACTGACTCGATCATTGGAGAATGGTCAGCTTGGCCTTGAGATCAATGGCTCTCGCGAAGTTGTGGTAATTCGGCGATGTTCGCTGCACCTGCGCGTGCAATGCTTTCAGCGCCGCCGAATCCGCCGACGACTCCATTTCGACCTCATACTCGACCTGGTCGTACCCTGGATTGATCCCAGGATCGATTCCAAGAAAACCTCTCAGATCGAGGCTTCCCTTCGTGCGGATAGTCAGCGATTGCAACTCGATGTTCATTGCCGCCGCATTTGCCGCGTAGGTTGCAGTCATGCATGCGTTCAACGCAGCCAGGATCAATTCTTGTGGATTAGCGGCCGTGTCGGTACCGAGCAATTCTGCCGGTTCGTCCGCGTCGATGACAAAGCCGCGCGCCAAGGCCGTGTCACCTAGTACGAGCGGCATGGTTCGCGCACGCGTCCGGGTGCCACCCTCCCAGGTTGTCACGACGCCGAACGTCGCGATGCCTGCGGCGGGCTTTGCTGCGACCTGATCTGCAAACTCACGCAATGCGCCGACGTTGATCCCGTTGCCGGGAGTTCCTTTAATGTTTGTGTTCATTTCTCGTTCCCCCATTATGTGTTACGCCCGGCCATCACGCCGCCGTCAACGTCCCAGATTGCGCCCGTCACCCATGCTGCCTTGTCCGACAACAGGAAGAGGATGACCTCGGCGACGTCTTGTGGCGTCCCAACCCTGCCGATTGGGTGGAAGCTGTTGAATCCCTGTAAGGCGCCATGAACCTCGGCCTTGGGTATGAATCCCTCGTAAATCGGCGTTTCGACAACCGCCGGAGAAACGGCATTGACCCTGATTTGTTTGGATGCCAGCTCCATCGCAAGGTGCTGGGTCAGCGAATGCAAACCTGCTTTTGCCATCGAATACGCGGACGACGGCGTAGCCGCAATCGCCTGCTTGCCCCACATCGAGCCGATGTTCACAATGGCGCCGGGACGCTCGCTGGCCACGAGATTGGCCACGACTTTTTGTGTGATGAAGAAGAACGCTTTATTCAACGTCAAATATTGTTCGTAATCACTTTCCGTGTGCTCAAGAAACGCCTTCGGGAAGAACACCCCAGCCGCGTTGACCAGAAGATTGATGTCCTTGTGGTGTTCATCGATGGTATGCAGGAGTCGCTTCACATCTTCGGCTCGCGAGAGATCGGCAGTCAGGGCGGTCACGGTGCCCAACGACGACAGCGCCTTGCGGGCCTCTTCGGCCTTGTCTTCACGGTGACCGACGATGACGACGCTTCCGCCTTGCTCAAGAACCATGCGGGCAGTTTGCAGTCCCATCCCGCTAGTGCCGCCGATGACCAACAACTTCTTGCCATTAAATTCAGTACTCATAATAATCTCCTTAACTACCAACTAAATGGTAGGGTTGTGTTGCAAAAAAAGTGCCGACCTCAGGTCAACACGGTGGAAAGAAAAGTGTTTCCAACTTCGGCCGGTCCGCGTGACGACCGCATGCCACGGCCCACCATCATCGAGCCTTCCAACGCGCACAAGAATGCCTCTGCGAGAGCCTCTGGGGTGGAATTCGAGGTGATCAGCGCGGCACGCTGACCATCGGCAACGACAAGAGTCAACCAGTCGAGATTGACTTTAAAGAATCGCTCGACCTCGCTCACAACGGCGTCCGGCAGCGAGTCCGACTCGGCACCCAACATGCCGCAGACACAAAGGCGCCGGTCCTTGGCGAAGGTGCGTTCGAAAAGTGCCGCATACGCAGTTAGCCTGTCAGGCGCTTTCGCATGCTGCCCTTCGATGCTCAGCAACTCCTCACGAAACCGGTGCGTGTAGCGCTGTGCGACCACGGCCACGAGTTCACCCTTCTTGGGAAAGTGGTGGTGGATACTTGGTTTTTTGATGCCTACCAACTGGGCCACGTCGTCGTATGAGAAGCCGTTGTAGCCGTGCTGCTGTACCAACCCTTCAGCGGCATCGACCACCCGCTCGGCGGTCGGCGAGATTTCGGAGAAATGCTTCATGCAAGCGCCTCATTTGATTCGGCGACTGGCAGGTGGCCTGTCTTGACCAGGATGGTGCAGCCTGTATTGCTGAAGGGACGGTGAGCACTCAAATGCGGACTGCGCATCCATGTGCCGGTAGGGTAGCTTCCGAACTCATCCTCAAAGACGCCTTCCAACACATAGATTTCTTCACCGCCGTAGTGACGATGCGAATTGAATCGTGTCCCCGGGGCCCAGCGCACCAAAGCCGTATGTTGTGTGTCGAACTCAGAAAGTGGCATCACCGACAGACCCGGCACGAGGCCTGGAAACCAGGGGCCGTTACGGGTGTCGACCACGGTGCGTTGGCTGTCGGCTAGATCAAGATGGCGCAGCTTGACGAACAACGTGCAACCCGTCGCGGAGCTCGGTGCATGCGAAGAACCTGGTGGATTCTTGATGTAAGTCCCAGGCCCGAAGGTCCCGGATTCGTCGCTGAATTCGCCGTCCAGGACCAGAATCTCCTCGCCCAAGTCGTGCTTATGATTTTCAAAAGCGGAGCCCGGCGCGTATCGCACGATCGAGGTGGCACGCGCCACTTCGTCGCCATCACGCTCCAGTAACTGGCGTTGAATCCCGGTCGCTGGCGAATCGACCCACTGTAAGCTTGAAGGCTCGACGACAACACGCTGCGAAAGATCTGAATTGAGTTTCATGGCTTTATTTCATCTACCGACTACTTGGTAGGTAAGTTATAAGATCCCGATTTGTTTGTCAAATAGCTTTCGCCATTTTCTTTCATCCATTGAAAAAACAATGAATTGGTTACAAGAACTCGCGAAGCTTAGCGTACGATTTTTTCCGAATTCTCTATCGTCCCCACCAAGGGCGTCGCGATGTTCAAACACAAAGAAGATACCTTGGAACCCGACGACCACGCCTTGCTCAACCCTCTGCGCTGGGCCGAGGTCGTGCGTCTGGGCCAGGAAGGCTGGGAGCTGGTGAGCGTTCAGCCACTCATGCGGGGCGTAACCGAGATCGGCAATCAGAACGCCCAGGGCTGGGCCTGGGGCATCGCTCTGCCCGTCAGCTACCTGCTGTTTTTCAAGCGCGCAACCTCATAAAAAAATACCCCGGACCCGCGCCGAGTATTTCTTGCGGAATGGAATCAGGGCGATCGGCAAGCTGATCGCACCCTGATCTGCAAGAGATTCGCCGTGAACACTCCACATCCATCCCTTCGCCGAAGCTGCCTGGCCGCCTTGGCCTGCAGTGCGCTGGTCGCACAGGGAGCCTTCGCAGCGAGCGCCTCCGAGCAGGCGAACCTGGAGGTGATGATCCGGCAGCTCAACGCCCTCGAGGACACCGCCCGCCGCAGTGCCCAGGGCGCCGATGAGCCCGGACAGCGCTTCTACTTCGACTACTCGCGCCTGGCCGCTGACCTGCAGCGCATCCGCCAAGGCCTGCAGGACTACATGACACCCAGCCGCGCCCAGCCGCGTGACCCTTCCGACCTGTCCGGGAATTACACCCTGCGCGGAGGGCCGATGCCGTGAGCATGAGTGGAGCCCAAACATCAGCGTTCCAAGCCGCCGCTGGCTTTCCCCCATCGGCCGGCGAGGGGTTGTTCGTTGGAGCAGCGATGACCTTCCTTCTGCTGTGGTCCGCCTGGGCGATGTACAGCACCTGGCGCGGCTGGGCCACCAACAACCTCGACAGCGCCACTGCCGGCGCTTCCGCGATACGGATCTTGGTCCTCCTCGGCATCACCTCTTTCTTCCTCCTCAGCTGACCCATACGGAGACACTCATGCTGAAATTCACCCTCCAGAAACTGTCCACCCTCTGCCTGCGCCTGGCTGCCATCTCTTTGGTACTCCCAGGCGTCGCCTTGGCTGCACTCCCCAAGCCCGAGGCGCCTAGCCGCGGGGAAGGATCGGGGATCATGCAAACCATCCAGAACTTCGGCTATGACGGAGCGATGCTCCTCGCGCTACTCATCTGCGTGGCTGTCTTTCTGGGAGTCTCCTGGCATACCTACGGCACCTATCACGCCATCCATGATGGGAAAAAGAAGTGGTCGGATCTCGGAGCGGGCGTGGCCGTAGGCATCGGCCTGCTGATCTTGATCATTTATCTCGTCACCAAAGCCACCACCATCATGTAAGGGCCTTCCCATGCCCGAAGAACATCTGTTTCAGGATGGGACCCTCAGCTTCCTGCCGACCCGTTTGAACCGGCAACCGGTGGTCATCGGCGGTCTGACTGCGGACGAAATGTGGATCACGGTCCTCACCAGCGGAGCAGCCGGGTTCGTTCTTGGCATCCCGGCTGCCTTGGTCGCAGGTAACGCGGCCTGCATTCCACTGGGCGCGCTGCTGGTAGGCGCCCTCGGCCTGGGTATCGGCAGCCGCATCCTGCGGCGGATGAAGCGGGGGCGGCCCGATACCTGGTTCTACCGCCAGGTGGAGCTGGCCCTCTCGCTGCGCTTTCCCGTCTTCGGCAACCGTCGCCTGGTGACGCGCTCCGGCGCCTGGACCAGTCGACGCACGGAGTCCCCATGAGTTTCAGAAAACACACCGCGCAACAGCAGGCTCACATCAACACCTTCCGGTTCATCACCGGCTTCTTGTGCATGGTCATCGTGGTGCTGGCCTACTGCGTCTGGGAAGCCCGCAAGGACCTCTGGATCCACATTCCGCCCGACTTGCGTTCAGGGAGCACCCGGTTGTGGTGGGACATTCCGCCGGAGAGTGTCTATGCGTTCGGCCTCTACATCTTCCAGCAGGTACAGCGTTGGCCCAAGGACGGCGAGGTGGACTACAAGAGCAACCTGTTCCGCTACGCCGCCTACCTGACGCCTTCCTGCAAAGTCTTCCTGGAGAAGGACTTCGAGTTTCGTCGTAACGCCGGCGAGCTCAGGGGGCGAGAGCGCACCACCTCGGAAATCCCCGGTCGGGGCATTGGCGAGAGCGATGGCCGCGTGATCCAACACTCGATCAATGACTGGACCGTCAACCTGGACATGGACAGCACGGAGTATTACGCCGGCGAAAAGATCAAGCGCGCGCTGGCCCGCTACCCGTTGCACGTCATCCGCGCCGACGTCGACCCGGAGACCAATCCCTTCGGCCTGCAGTGGGACTGCTACTCCGATACGCCTCAACGTATCGAGCTTGAGGAGCCGGCCGCCCCCACCAAGCGGGAGGGAGGTCTATGATCCGGAAGTCGACAGGCTCGCTCTTGCTAATGCTTGCCCTACCCACACTGGCCCACGCGGTGGAGATTCTGCGCTGGGAGCGCATTCCGTTGGCCATTCCATTGACGGTCGGCCAGGAACGCATTGTCTTTGTCGACAGAAACGTGCGAGTTGGCGTTCCTCGGGATCTGCAGGGCAAGCTGCGCGTCCAGAGTACCGGCGGCGCACTCTACCTGCTCGCCAACGAGCCGATTCCTCCAGCGCGCCTGCGCCTACAGGACGCGACCAATGGCGAGCAGATGCTCATCGATATCGCCGCCACCGAAGCAACGGCCGACCAACAGCCGCGCGAGCCGGTCAGGATCGTCGCCGGCGAGCCAGTGGCTCCGCATTATGGCCAGTCCCGGGAAGCCCAGCCATCGGCAGCAGCGAAACAGACCGAGCACGCAGAAGCACCGAAGGCCGTGCCGCGCGAAACGCCCGTCCCCGTGGTTCTGACGCGCTATGCGGCGCAGATGCTCTATGCCCCGCTTCGCACGGTGGAACCGGTGGATGGCGTCGGTCAGGTGCGCGTCAAGCGACAGCTCGACCTGACCACCCTGCTCCCCAGCCTACCCATCACGGCTACCGCCTTGGGCGCCTGGCGGCTGGACGACTACTACATCACGGCGGTGAAGCTGCAGAACGCCAGCGCCCAGCACCTGGCCCTGGATCCCAGGGACCTGATGGGCAATTTCGTCGCCGCGACCTTCCAGCACCCGTACTTGGGGCCCCGGGGCGACGCCTCCGACACCACTACCGTGTATCTGGTGACGCGCGGCCGCGGCCTTGCCGACGCGCTCCTGCCCTCCTCCATCAGCCAGATCGATCCCAAAGGAGGCCGTCGTGGCGCTGACCGGTAATCCCCTCCTGAAATTGCTGGTCGTCCCCGTCGTGATCGGCGCCATCCTGATCGGCGTGAGCATGATGGGCAAGAAAGAAAGTGCGCAGTCACAAGGCGCCGCAACCCCGACGGTAACGTCGGAAGAAGCGGCAACCCTGGGCATCGACGGCGACACGCCCGCCGACACACTACGCACCATCGTGGCGGAAAGCCGGCAGCTCAAGGACCAGATCAGCAAGGTGATCCAGGAGAATGACTCGCTCAAAGCCGCCAATGAGAACCTGCAGGGCCGCCTGCGCAACATCGATCAGAACATAGAGCAGAAGCTCAACAATACCGCCCAGGAACTGCAGCAACAGCAGGAAAACCGTAGCCAGACGATCCTGGACCAGGTACAGAAACGGCTCGAGAACCTAACCCACATTCCCGAGGCCGGTGACACCGACCTGCCCGTCGGGTTCGGCGTGCGACCAGAGGATGGCCAGCACTTTCAGGGAGCGGGCTCGTCTTCATCGGATATCGTCTGGATCGAGCCCCAGGACGCCCGCGCGGTCGATGCCAATGGCCAGCCGCTGGCCGCCGGCTCCACCACCCAACCGAGCGGATTCAGCTTCCCGACCTCCTTCGGCAATGCGGTCGATCGCGGACAGAACGCGCTGGAGCGGATCGATGACGGGCTGCACCCCGTCGGCCAACAGCGATCCGACCTGGAA
>NZ_SCND01000359.1:0-5974 GCF_005503585.1 Pseudomonas sp. 2VD | reverse complement strand
ACCCTGGTCTCGGCGGCGCGGGTGGAGAAGGGCCGCCTGGTGATGCCCGAGCACCTGCCGGTGGAGGAGTTCAACCTGCCGGAGGCCAAGGTCCTCGGCTATATCTTCGACCAGAATGGCGATCTGCTCTGGCGCTCCACCTCGGCGGCCGACGAGTCGATCAACTACACGCCGCGCTACGACGGCCGCGGCAACGAATTCCACACCACCCGCGACGCGAAGGGCGAGGAGTTCTTCGTGTTCGACGTCGAGATCGACCTGCTGCGCGGCAAGCAGGCGGCCTACAGCATCGTCACCATGCAATCGGTCAGCGAGTTCGAGAGCCTGCTCAAGGGGTTCCGCGAGCAACTCTACCTGTGGCTCGGCGGCGCCCTGCTGGTCTTGCTCGGGCTGCTCTGGCTGGGCCTGACCTGGGGCTTCCGGGCGATGCGCGGGCTGAGTTCCGAGCTGGACCAGATCGAATCCGGCGAGCGCGAGAGCCTGAGCGAGGAGCATCCGCGCGAGCTGCTGCGCCTGACCCACTCGCTGAACCGCCTGTTGCGCAGCGAGCACAAGCAGCGCGAGCGCTACCGCCACTCCCTCGGCGACCTGGCGCACAGTCTGAAGACGCCGCTGGCGGTCTTGCAGGGGGTCGGCGACCAGCTCGCCGAGGAGCCCGGCAACCGCGAGCAGGTGCGGGTGCTACAGGGCCAGATCGAGCGCATGAGCCAGCAGATAGGCTATCAGTTGCAGCGCGCCAGCCTGCGCAAGAGCGGCCTGGTACGCCATCGCGAGCAACTGGCGCCGCTGGTGGAGACCCTGTGCGACGCGCTGGACAAGGTCTATCGCGACAAGCGGGTAAGCCTGCAGCGGGACTTCTCGCCGTCCTTCAGCGTGCCGGTGGAGCGCGGCGCGCTGCTGGAACTGCTCGGCAACCTGCTGGAGAACGCCTATCGCCTGTGCCTGGGCCGGGTCCGCGTGGGCGCCCGGCTGGGGCCGGGTTACTCGGAGCTGTGGGTTGAGGACGACGGTCCCGGAGTGCCTGCCGAACAGCGCGCACGAATCATCCGCCGCGGCGAGCGCGCCGATACCCAGCACCCGGGGCAGGGCATCGGCCTGGCCGTGGCGCTGGACATCATCGAGAGCTACGACGGCGAACTGAGCCTGGACGATTCCGAGCTGGGCGGCGCCTGCTTCCGCATACGTTTCGCTACAGTCTGAGACTTGGCGGCCGTTACCTACGTCTGAGGTGTTTCCGCGCTACGCTGAAGTCTGTTCGGCTGGCGCAGTTCCTTTGACGCAGGTACCGGGGATTCGAGCGGATGTTCAGTGGCAAAACCGACGACAGGGGCTTGTGGGCGGGCATCCAGGCCGGTGTGCTGTTCTTTCTCGCCGCCCTGGCCTGCATCTACCTGTCGCGCCAGCCTGCCACTATCGCGGCGATCTGGCTGCCCAACGCGATTCTCACCGCCGCCCTGCTGCGCGCGCCGCTGCGCCAGTGGCCGGCGATCCTGCTCTGCTCCGCCGTGGCCAACCTGGCGGCCAACCGCCTGTATGGCGACAGCCTGTGGATGAGCGCGGCGTTCCTGCCGGCCAACCTGAGCGAAGCGATCTTCGCCGCGATGCTGTTACGCATCAACCGGGTGCGCGAGGACTTCGAATTCAACCTGCATTCGGCGGTTCGCGTGCTCTGGGCCGGCGCGCTGATCCCGCCCCTGCTCGGTGCCTCGGTGGGCGCGGTGCTGGTCAGCGTCTTCGGCATGGGGCGTTTCCCGGAAATGTGGGCGCGCTGGTACGTGGGCGATGCGATGGGCATGCTCGCGCTGCTGCCGTTGTGCATGGCCAGCAACCTGGCGGCCTGGCGTCACGCTCTGTCGGGGCGGGCGGGAGTGGACAACGCGATGCTCCTGCTGGTGACCCTGGTGATCAGCTTCGTGGCCCTGACGCGCCTGCCCTACGCCTTCATCTACGTGCTCCTGCCGCTGCTGGTGGCCGCCGCCAGCACCAGCGTGTTCGGCACCGCGCTGATCGGCTGCCTGAACACCTGTTTCATCGCCGTGCTGATCGCCCTCGGCGTGTTCGTCCCCGAGTCGTCCCAGCAGCGTTTCGGCGAGCCGCTGCTGTACCTGCCGATGGCCTTGACCCTCATTCCCGCCTTCCTGGTCTCGGTGATCATGGAGCGCAGCCGCCGCGAGCAGCACCAGGTGGCCATCGGCGAGGCGCAGTTCCGCGGCGCTATGGAATTCTCGGCTATCGGCATGGCCCTGGTGTCGCTGGAGGGGCGGCTGTTCAAGGTCAACGAGGCGCTGTGCCGGATGCTCGGCTATTCCGCCGAACGCCTGGGCGAGCTGTCGTTCCAGGAGATCACCTATGTGGACGACCTGGAACTGGACCTCGACCTGGTGCGCGACCTGCTCGCCGGGCGTATCAACTCCTACCAGATGGAGAAGCGCTACCTGCGCCAGGACGGCGAAACCTTCTGGGCGCGCATCAGCGTGTCGCTGGTGCGCGACGAGGAGGGAGTCGCCCAGTACTTCGTCACCCAGGTGGAGGATATCGACAGTCGCAAGCGTGCCGAGCTGGAGCGCGAGCGCCTCGCCGAACGGATCAAGCTGGCCACCGACGCCGGGCAGATCGGCATCTGGGAGTGGGACCTGGCGCGCAACCGCCTGCACTGGGATTTCCGCATGTTCGACCTGTACGGCATCCGCAGCGGTCCCGGGGAGACCACGGTGGAGCAGTGGAAGGCGAGCCTGCATGCCGAGGATCACGACCGCGTGCTGCGCGAGCTGGAGCGCGCCGTCAGCGGGTTGCAGAAATTCGACTGCGAGTTCCGTATCGTCCGCCCCAACCGCGAGGTTCGCCACCTGCGGGCGATCGCCACGCTGACGCGCGACGAGGACAACCGTCCGGTGCGGATGATCGGCATCAACAGCGACATCACCGAGATCCGCACCCTGGCGGAAACCCTGCACGAGGAAAAGGAACGCCTGCAGGTGACCCTGTATTCCATCGGCGATGCCGTGTTGACCACCGACGCCGGCGGCCGCGTGACCTTCATGAACCCGGTGGCCGAGGCGATGACCGGCTGGACCTTGCAGGACGCCATCGGCGCGCCCCACGAACTGGTCTTCAACGTGCTCGACAGCGACACCGGCGAGGCCCTGGAAAGCCCGGTGCGACGCTGCCTGCAGAACACCCGGGTGTTCTACCTGGAGGACGGCGCCACGCTGATCAGCCGCAAGGGCGAGCAGCACGATATCCAGAATTGCGCGGCGCCGGTGCGCACCCGCGATGGCGAGATCATCGGCACCGTGCTGGTGTTCCAGAACGTCACCAAGGCCCGGGCGATGCAGCGCGAGCTGAGCTATCACGCTTCCCACGATGCCCTCACCGGGCTGTTCAACCGCACCAAGTTCGAGGAGGAGCTGCAGCGCGCCCTGGCCAACGCCCAGGAGCGGGCGACCCAGCATGCGTTGTGCTTCATCGACCTCGACCGCTTCAAGGTGGTCAACGATTCCGCCGGGCACGCGGCGGGCGACATGCTGCTGCGCGAGCTGAGCCGGATTCTCGCCGACCGCACCCGCGCCTCCGACACCCTGGCGCGGCTGGGCGGCGATGAGTTCGGCCTGCTGCTGTTCGATTGCGACCTGGCGGAGGCGGAGCAGGTGGCGAGCAAGCTCATCGAGCAGATCTGCTCGGTGCGCTTCCCCTGGGAAGGGCGGCTCTACGACGTGGGCGCGAGCATCGGCATCACCGCCCTTACCGCCACCTCGCGCAGCACCAGCGAACTGATGAGCCAGGCCGACGTGGCCTGCTACGCGGCCAAGCATGCCGGGCGCAACCGGGTTTCGGTGTACCAGTTCGGCCATGAGGAAGTGGAGCGCCAGCACCGCGACATACTCCTCGCCAGCGGGCTGCGCGAGGCCCTGGAGAACGACCGCTTCCAGTTGCAGGCGCAGGAGATCGTCCCGGTCGGCCCCCGCCGCGACGGCGACCGGCACTACGAGCTGCTGCTGCGACTGTACGATCCGGATGGCCAGATGACTCCGCCGGGCGCCTTCATCCCGGCCGCCGAGCGCTTCAACCTGATGGCCAGCATCGACCGCTGGGTGATCAACGAGGCGCTGATCAACTTCGGCGCGCGGATCGCCGCGGTGGAGGGCCTGAGCATCGGCATCAACCTGTCCGGCAACTCGCTCAACGATCCGCTGTTCCTGCCTTACCTGCTGGATCGCATCGAACACTCGCCGCTGAGGCCGGAGAGCCTGTACTTCGAGCTGACCGAGACGGCGTTGATGAACCAGTTGTCGGTGGCTTCGCGGATCGTCGCCAAGCTGCGCGACCTCGGCTGCAAGGTGGCGCTGGACGACTTCGGCTCCGGCCTGAGTTCCTTCAATTACCTGAAGAATTTCGTCGTCGACGTGATCAAGATCGACGGCAGCTTCGTCCGCAACCTGGACAAGAGCCCGGTGGACCAGGCCATCGTCGACTCCATCAACCAGATCGCCCACCGCCTGGGCGCGGTGACTGTGGCCGAGTTCGTCGAGAGCCGGGAAATCCTCGATCACCTGGCGCGCCTCGGGGTGGATTTCGCCCAGGGCTACGCGGTCGGTCGGCCGCAGCCGTTCGCCACGGTGCTCGACCAACTGCGCAGCGGGCTTCGTCGCCAGGAGTTGGGCTGAGCTTCAGGCTTCCGCCTGGTGCCGGTACGCGCCGGGGGTGAGGCCGGTCCACTTCTTGAACGCGCGATGGAAGGCCGAGGGCTCGGAAAAGCCGAGCTGCTCGGCGATGTCCTGGATCGACAGCTCGTCCCGACCCAGGTGGTAGATCGCCAGGTCGCGGCGCAGGTGGTCCTTGAGTTGCTGGAAGCTGCCGCCTTCCTCGCGCAGGTGGCGTCGCAGGGTCTGCGAACTCATGTGCAGTTGGCGGGCGACCTGGTCGAGGTCCGGCCAGCGCCGGCAGTCGCGGCCGAGCAGGCGGCGGATCTGGCTGGTCAGGCTGTCGCCGCCGTCCGGGCGCGCCAGCAGGTCGGCGGGAGAGTGCTGGAGGAACTGCTTGAGGGTGCGTTCGTCCTGCAGCAGCGGCATGCCCAGGTAGCGGGCGGCGAACAGCAGGCTGGTGCAGCCGGCGGAAAACCGCCGGGGGCAGGGAAACAGCAGGTCGTACTCGGCCTGGTGGTCCGGCGCCGGGTAGCTGAAGGTGGCTTCCTCCAGGCGGATGCGCTGGCCGATCAGCCAACTGGCGAGGCGGTGCCAGATCACCAGCAGGCTTTCGGCGAGAAAGTGATCCGGGTCCGACAGGTGGCGTTCCTCGAGGCTCAGGCGCACCAGGTCGCCGTCGCGCCGCAGGTGGATCAGCGGCGCCTGGGGGAACAGGCCGTAGAACAGTTCGCCGCGCTGCAGGGCCTTTTCCAGGGTCCGGCAATGAATCAGGGTGTGGCACATCATGGCGAAGGTGCCGCGCTTGCTGCGGACTTCGCCGAAGCCCATGTATTCGTCGTCCAGCACTTCCCAGAGCAACTGCATCAGGCGGGTGAACTGCTCCGGCGCGATGCGTGCCCGCGGTTCGTCCAGCAGGGCCGGCTGGATGCCGGCGCGACGCAGCAGGGCGGGGCCGTCCAGGCCTTGGCGCGTGGCCCCGCGCAACGCGGCGCGGACGAAATGGCTGGCGATGGTGCGCTCACGCATGGCGGCGTCCTTGTTGTTGGAACGGCGATGGTAGGGCGCCACCCGGAAGACGACAAGGGTGGTGGCGGACTCCCGCCATGCTCGCGCGGCACAGCCGGCCCGCCGGGCGGTAATCCGCCACGCTTAGCCCGCTATGCAATTTTCATTTTTTATTTAACTTGTTGATATATAAGGATTTTATTTAGAGAAAGAGCATCCTGGCACAGCCTCTGCAATGCCTGGGCAAGGTTCCGCCGCGGCGGTTCACGACAAAAAATCTCCCCAGCAAGGGGGGTAACGCTACCGGTGAGCGCGTTCCAGGGAAC
>NZ_SCND01000358.1:0-6002 GCF_005503585.1 Pseudomonas sp. 2VD | reverse complement strand
GCGGTACGCCTGGAAAAGGACACGGGCGACGGGCGCATTATCTGAAGCCCACGAAAAACGCCGCCTCCTGCAACAGGAGGCGGCGTCTTAAGGAAAAAGTCGATGAAAGGCCTTGAAGGCAGGCCGCTCGTCGGCGTTAGAATGGCCAGCATCCCGCCAGCAAAAATACCGATTTCGACCCTGAAATCGCGTTTCGCATTCGGTTTAAGACCGCCTCCGCCGAAGAAAGTTCCCCATAAAAAACAAGCACTTGGAATATTTCGAGTTTGTTCTACCAATCGTCGGCTGACGCTTGTCAGCGGTTTGGGCCAACCCCAGCATCGCAGCCGTCATCCCCACAGAGAGAAACTCTCTATGAAGTATTCCTCGATACTCCTGTTGTCCCTGAGTCTGGTCGGTGGTACCGCCTTCGCAGGCGACAACACCCGCGCGGCCATCGGCGGCGCCTTGGGCGGGGTGTTGGGTTCGGTCGTCGGCGATGCGGTCGGCGGCAGCACTGGCGCCGCGATCGGTAGCGGCATCGGTGGCGCTGCGGGCGGTGCAGTCGGCGCCGGACGCGGTAACAAGACCGAAGCGGCGATCGGCGGCGGCCTCGGTGCCGCAGGCGGTAACGTCATCGGCCGGCAGATCGGTGGCAGCACCGGTGGCCTGATCGGCGCGGCCCTCGGCGGCGCCGGCGGCGGCGCGCTGGGCAACCATTATGGCGACGGCAACCGCCGCTACGACGACGATGACGACTATCGCGACCGTCGCTACTACCGCCGCGCCGGCTATCGCGATGGCTATTACCGGCATGACAACGGCCATCACTATGGCCGGTACAAGAAGTGGAAGCGCCATAAGCATCATCGTCGCTACTACGACGACTGATTCCTCCGCTCCCCACGACGCAAAGGCCGGGCCTGATGGTCCGGCCTTTGTGCGAACGACCGTATTTCCCTCCTGATTCAACGATGAGGCACGCACGATGCGTAAATCTCTCCTGGTAATCGCGTTCGGCCTGCTGGGCGCACAAGCCGCGTTCGCCGGCGACTCCACCAAGACCGCCGTGGGCGGCGGCGTGGGCGGCGCCCTGGGCAACGTCGTGGGCAACGCCATCGGCGGTAGCACCGGTGCGGCCATAGGTGCCGGCCTAGGTGGCGCGGCCGGCGGCGCGATGACCGCCAAGGACGGGCGCAAGACCGAAGCAGCCCTGGGTGGCGGGCTAGGCGCGGCCGGCGGTTCGGTGATCGGCAACAAGCTGGGCGGCAGCACCGGCGCGACCATAGGTGCAGGCCTCGGCGGCGCAGCGGGTGGCGCGGTCGGTAACAACCTGGGCAAGGACAACGACAGCGGTCACCGCGGCAAGAAACACCGCAAGCACAAGCATCGTTGATCGGCATGCTTGCCGAAGCCGATGTGGAAAAGCCCCGCGACCGCGGGGCTTTTACTTTCTACCGTTCGTCAGCCTTTCGGTGCCGTCTTCAACTCGTCGCGAACGATCAGGACGCCACGCGGCGCCTCGATCCCGACCCGGGCCTGGTTGCCGATGATATCGGTGACCAGGATCCGGATGCCGCCTTCGCGCAATTGCCGAATCAGTTCCTCCGCCGGGTAGTCGGCCTTGAGGGACAGGGTGATGCCTTCGCCTTCTCGGCGGGAGAGTATCAGGAAACCCATGTTCCGCGTCCTTGCCAGTCATAGCAGGGGCAAACCGGCCCCTTTGGTGAATGAAATGGTGTGGAGGGATGGTCACAGAACATTGCTCCAGCGTCGAGACTGCAAACGTTCAATCAGAAATGTCCCATCCAGCGCTTCCTCATCGCCTCACGCCATGTCATGGATTGTCGCACCGGGCTCGCTTTGCTAGCGTGCCCGGCATCAATTCAATCGAGATTTCCAGATGCGCCCGTCGTTCGCCAGTTGGGGCCTGCTTGCCCTCCTGCTCCTGCAAGGCCCGCTGCTCCAGGCCCAGCCGCTGTCGCCGGCTCTCCAGCAACTGTTGAGCCTGAGCAGCCAGCGTTTGCAACTAGCCGATCAGGTAGCCCAGAGCAAGGCCCAGTCGGGCAAGGCGGTACAGGACAGCCCGCGGGAAGAACAACAGTTGCAGATGCTCGCCGGACAAGCCGGGAGCCACGGGGTCGGCGCCGAGCAGGTGCGCCTGCTGTTCGCCGCGCAGATCGAGGCGAACAAGCTGGTCCAGTACCGCCTGCTCAGCCGGCCGCTACCGGACGCTGGCCAGGCGGTCGACCTGGAGCGCATCCGCAACCGCCTCAATCAGCTCAACCTGGAGCTGCTGCGCGGCTACGCCCCGGCGCTCGCCGAACTGCGCGTCGACGACTGTCGGCCGAGGCTAAACCAGGCGCTGCAACGGCAGGTACGCGACGATCGCCTGGACGAACTGCACGCCATCGCCCTGTCACGGGCGGCGGGCGATCTCTGTCACTGGGCCGCGCTCTGAAGCGCGGCCAGCGCATCGCGTAGTCCCTGCGGAATGGCCACCGGGCGGCTGCTTCGGCGCTCCACGAAGACATGCACGAAACGCCCGGCCGCGCAGGCCTCCCGCTGCCCTTCGAGGAACAAGGCCAGTTCGTACTGCACCGAGCTGTTGCCCAGGCGCGCCACCCGCAAGCCCATCTCGATCCGCTGGGGGAAGGCCACCGGCGCGAAATAGTCGCAGCTGGAACTGACCACCAGGCCGATCACTTCGCCGCCCTGGATATCCAGGCCGCCGCGCTCGATCAGGTAGGTATTCACCGCCGTGTCGAAGAACGCATAGTAGGTCACGTTGTTCACGTGTCCGTAGATGTCGTTGTCGTGCCAGCGCGTGGTGATCGGCTGGAAATGAAGGTACTGCTCGCGCAGCGGTCGCGGGGCGGTCGCCATGCCCGGTCCTCGTAGAAGGGATTCAGTATGCCGCGCGATAGATCGCCAGGGCGTCCGCCTCGCCGACCTCACGTGGGTTGTTGACCAGCAGACGCTGCTGGAGCATCGCGTCGGCGGCCAGGCGCGGCAGCATCGCCTCGTCCACCCCGGCGTCGCGCAAGCGGCTCGGCAGGCCGTTGCGCGGACTGAGCTGGGCCAGTTCGTCGATCAGCTGCGCGGTAAGCGCGTCGCGATCGCCCGGACGCAAGCGGTCGCCCAGCAGCAGCGGCGCCAGCTCGGCATAGAGTCCAGCGGCAGCGGGAGCGTTGAAACGGATCACCTCCGGTAACACCAGCGCGTTGCTCAGGCCGTGGGGAATGTGGAAATGCCCTCCCAGCGGATAGGCCAGGGCATGTACCGCCGCCACCGGCGCATTGGCGAAGGCCTGCCCGGCCAGGCAGGCGCCCAGCAGCATGGCCTGGCGCGCCTCGCGGTCGCCGCCGTCGCCTACCGCGCGTTCCAGGTTGGCCGCCAGCAAGCGCAACGCCTCCCGCGCCAGCAGGTCGGACAGCGGGTTCTTCTTCAGCTTGCTGGTATAGCTCTCGATCGCATGCACCATCGCGTCGATACCGGTCGCCGCGGTGACCGCCGGCGGCAGCCCGAGGGTCAGGTCGGCATCGAGCAGCGCCAGATCGGGCAGCAGGTAGGGCGAGACCACACCCATCTTGGTGGTCTCGCCAGTGGTGACGATGGCGATCGGCGTCACCTCGGAGCCGGTCCCGGCGGTGGTCGGCACCTGGATCAGCGGCAGGCGCGGCCCGCGTGCGTTGCCGACCCCGAAGACCTCGCCGAGCCCCTGCCCTGCCTCTGGATGGGCGAGCAGCGCGACCAGCTTGGCCACGTCCATGGAACTGCCACCGCCGAAACCGACCACCAGCTCGGCAGCCATGGCCCGCGCCCGCCCGAGCGCGGCCTCGACCACCGATTCAGGCGGATCGGCGAGCACTTGGTCGTACACCTCGACGGCCAGGCCCAGGCGCGGGAAGCCGGGCAGGATCGCATCCAGCAAGCCGAGCCGGGTGATCCCCGGGTCGGTCACGATCAACACGCGGCGCGCCCTTCGCTCGCGGCAGAGTTCCGCCAGGCGGATGGCGGAGCCGGCCTCGCAGAGGATCTGCGCGGTAGTGGCGAAACTGAAAGCTTGCATATCGGTCTCCTTGGGCGAGACGCCCGTCAGAACGAGAAATGCTCCTCGGGCAGGGCCATCAGGCAGTCGGCGCCACCGAGCAAGGCTTCGCGGTGCATGCTAGCCCGCGGCAGGATGCGCCGCAGGTAGAAATCGGCGCTGCGCAGCTTGGCCCGATAGAAATCGCCCTCGCCGGAGCCGCCGTCCAGCGCTTCCTGGGCTCGTGCCGCGGCTTGCAACCAGAGGGCCGCGAGCAATACGTAGGCGCTGTACTGGAGGAAGTCCACCGAAGTGGCGCCGATCTCCTGGGGATCGCGGGCGCAGGCCTCGAGTACCTGGCCGGTGAGCTGCCGCCACTCCTCCAGGCGTTGCAGCACCGGCTCAGCCAGTGGCGCCAGCGCAGCACGCCCTTGCAGCGCCTCGCTGGCCACCGCCAGTTCGCCTTGCAGCGCCAGCAGTTCGCCGCCCTGGTCGCCGAGCAGCTTGCGGCGGACCAGATCGAGCGCCTGGATGCCATTGGTGCCTTCGTATATCTGGGTGATGCGACTGTCGCGCATCAATTGCTCCATGCCCCATTCGCGGATGAAACCGTGACCGCCATAGACCTGTACGCCGAGGCTGGCGACTTCCTGGCCGACATCGGTAAGGAAGGCCTTGACGATGGGGATCAGCAGCGCTGCACGGCGCGTCGCCGCGCGCCGGCCGTCAGCATCCGGATGGCCGTGTTCCAGGTCGAGCTGGCGTGCGCAGCAGGCCGCCAGCATGCGGCAGCCTTCGACCAAGGTCTTCTGGGTCAGCAGCATGCGCCGCACGTCGGGGTGCACGATGATCGGGTCGGCGACCTTGTCCGGTGCCTGCGGGCCGACCAGGGCGCGCGACTGCAGGCGCTCGCGGGCGTAGCCGAGGGCGCCCTGGAAGGCCCGTTCGGCGATACCCAGGCCCTGCAGGCCGACCTGGAAGCGCGCATCGTTCATCATCGTGAACATGCAGGCCAGGCCCTGGTTCGCCTGGCCCAGCAGCCAGCCCCTGGCGCCGTCGAAGTTCATCACGCAGGTGGAAGCGCCCTTGATCCCCATCTTGTGCTCGATGGCGCCGCACCCCAGGCTGTTGCGCTCGCCCAGGGAGCCATCGGGATTGGCGACGAACTTCGGCACCAGGAACAGACTGATGCCCTTCACCCCGGCCGGCGCGTCCGCCAGGCGCGCCAGCACCAGGTGGACGATGTTCTCGGTGAGGTCCTGCTCGCCACCGCTGATGAAGATCTTGCTGCCGCTGATCGCGTAGCTGCCGTCGGCCTGCGCCTCGGCGCGGGTGCGCAGGAGAGCGAGGTCGGTGCCGGCCTGGGGTTCGGTCAGGCACATGGTGCCGGCCCATTCACCGCTCACCAGCTTGGCCAGGTAGTCACGCCGCAACGCCTCGTCGCCATGCTTGTACAGGGCCAGCACGGCGCCCTCGGTCAGCCCCGAATAGACGCGGAAGGACAGGCTGGCGGCCATCAACATCTCGTGGAAGCACGCGGAGACCATCTGCGGGAAGCCCTGGCCGCCGTACTCGGTGGGTCCGGTCATGCTCGCCCAGCCGTTCTCGCTGTACTGCCGGTAGGCTTCGCGAAAGCCGGTGGGGGTGGTCACCACGCCGTCCTTCAGCTTCGCGCCTTCCTCGTCGCTGTTGCGATTGAGCGGCGCCACCACCTGGCCGGTGTAGCGCGCGCCTTCCTCGAGCACGCCGTCGATCAGTTCGCGATCGATGCCGTTGCCCAGCAGTTCGCAATGCGCGCCGACATCGAACAGTTCATGGAGAACGAAGCGCATGTCGCGCAAGGGGGCCTGGTAATCCATCTCAGCGCACCTCCTGCAGGTCGGCGAAGGCTCCGCCCTCGGCGGCCAGGCGCTCGACCAGGGACGCCGGCTTCCAGCGCGCTACACCGGCCAGGTGGTGGCGCCGCTCAATCGCAACAGCGACGAGGAAGGCG
>NZ_SCND01000357.1:0-6040 GCF_005503585.1 Pseudomonas sp. 2VD | reverse complement strand
CATCCACAAGGACGAAGGCTTCCTGTTCTCCAGCTCGGTGCTGGCGGTGGGCCTGGTGGTGCTGGTGGCGATGATCGCCCTGTCGGTGATCCTCTGGGGCAGCGGGGTCGGCCCGGAATACACCAGCTGACGTCCAGCGAACGCATCGTACGACCGGGCCGCGGGTAACCGCCGCCCGGTTTTTTCTTGCCCGCCGCCGCGCTTGCCTGATCCTGCACCCCGGACGAGCGGTCGTCCCGACGCCTGCGCCCGCCCTCCTGTCTCCGGCATAATCGCCCGCTGCTGGAGTCTTCCCGAATGCCCGAACACCTCAACGCCCGTGTCGAGGCCTGCTATCGGCAGGCCGAACACTTCTTCCAACGCAGCTTCCCCCGCCCGACCGTCAGCTTCCGCCTGCGCGGCCAGAAAGCCGGGGTCGCCCACCTCGACGAGAACCTGCTGCGCTTCAATCCCCAGCTGTACCGCGAGAACCGCGAGCACTTCCTGGAACAGACCGTGGCCCACGAAGTCGCGCACCTGATCGCGCACCAGTTGTTCGGCCCGCGCATCCGCCCCCACGGCGAGGAGTGGCAGTTGATCATGCGCGGCATCTACGGCCTGCCGCCGGACCGCTGCCACACCTACGCGGTCAAGCGCCGCGCCACCACCCGCTACCTGTACCGCTGCCATTGCCCGGAGCACAACGACTTCCCGTTCTCCCCGCAACGCCACACCCTGGTGGCCAAGGGGCGCCGCTACTACTGCCGGCGCTGCAAGGCGACCCTGGTATTCACCGGCGAAGTGCTCCGCGAGTGATTCAGGCGATGGCCCCGGCCGCCTTCAGCTCGGCGATCCGTTCGGCGGAGTAGCCCAGGCCTTCGAGCACCGCCACGGTGTCGGCGCCGAGCGCCGCGCCGATGTGGCGAGGCGCCGGCAGGCCGGCGGAAAACTTGATCGGACAGGCCATCTGCGCCTGGCTGCCGCCGTCCGCCAGCGGCACCCGGGCGACCAGCCCGCGCGCCTGCAACTGCGGGTGCTCCAGCGCCTCGGAAAGCGGCAGCAGCGGCTCCACGCAGGCATCCAGGGCGGCGAACACCGCCTGCCATTCGGCGAAGTCGCGTTTCTCGAACTCCATCTCGATCTCGCGCTTCAGCGCCCGCTGCTCTTCCGGCTTCGGCGACAGGCCGCGGGCGGCCAGTTCCGGGCGGCCGATGGCGGCGCAGAATTGCTGCATGAACTGCGGTTCCAGGCTGCCCACCGAGAACCAGCGGCCATCGCAGGTGCGGTAGTAGTCGTAGAAGCTGCCGCCGTTCAGCGCCAGCGCCTCCATCTCCGGCTCGACCCCGGCCGCGAGATAGCCGGCGCCGGCCATGCCGTTCAGGCTGAAGGCGCAGTCGGTCATGCTGATGTCGACGAACTGCCCCTCGCCGGTCTGCTGCCGGTGGATGACCGCCGCCAGCAGGCCCATCACGCCATGCAGCGAACCACCGGCGAGGTCCGCCAGTTGCACCCCCAGCGGCAACGGGCCACGTTCGCGGCGCCCGGTGTAGCTGGCGACGCCGGCCAGCGCCAGGTAGTTGATGTCATGCCCGGCGCGCTCGCGGTACGGCCCGGTCTGGCCGTAGCCGGTGATGGCCACGTAGATCAGCCGCGGGTTCGCCGCCTTCAGCGCCTCGTAGCCGACGCCGAGCTTGTCCATCACCCCCGGACGGAACTGTTCGAGGACGATGTCGTATTCGCGTACCAGCTCCAGCACCACCTCGCGTGCGCCCTGCCGCTTCAGGTCGAGGCCGATGGAACGCTTGTTGCGGTTCAGGTAGGCATGACTGGCCGAGGTGCCGTCGACGTGCGGCGGCAGCACCCGCACCAGGTCCATGCGCCCGGGCGACTCCACGCGCAGCACGTCGGCCCCCATGTCGGCCAGCAGCAGCGAGGCGAACGGCCCCGGCAGCAGGGTCGAGAAATCCAGCACTTTCAACGATGACAACGGGCCTTTCATGCTCCCTCCTCTGGGTCGCCGGGCATTGGTCGGGATCGCCTGCCGAGCAGCCTATCCGCCCGCCGCGCGGCGCGACATGGCCGTGGCGTCAGAGCTTCATGCCACGGCTGATGATCTCTTTCATGATCTCCGAGGTACCGGCGAAGATCCGCTGGATGCGGGCGTTGGCGTACATCCTGCAGATCGGATACTCCCACATGTAGCCCCAGCCGCCATGCAGTTGCACGCCTTCGTCGACCACCTTGCCCAGCAGCTCGGTGGTGAACAGCTTGGCTTCGGCGGCGACCTCGGGGGTCAGCTTCTTCTGGTTGTGGTCCATCACGCAGCGGTCGGTGAAGACCTGCGCCACGTCGATCTGGGTACGCATTTCGGCGAGCTTGAAGCGGGTGTTCTGGAAGTGCGCCACCGGCCGGCCGAAGGCCTGGCGCTCCTTCACGTAATCGATGGTCGCCTGCAACGCCGCCTCGGCCCCGGCCACCGCGCCGCAGGCGTTGGTCAGGCGTTCCTGGGCGAGCATGTTCATCAGGTAGAAGAAGCCGCCCTTGGCGTCGCCCAGCAGGTTTTCCTTCGGCACCCGCACATTGTTGAAGAACAGTTCGGCGGTGTCCTGGCTCTTCATGCCGAGCTTCTTCAGGTTGCGCCCGCGCTCGAAGCCTTGCATGCCGCGCTCCACCAGGAACAGGCCCATGGCGTGCTTGTTCGCCGGATCGGTCTTCGCCGCGACGATCACCAGGTCGGCCAGCAGGCCGTTGGAGATGAACACCTTGGAGCCGTTCAGCAGCCAGTGGTCGCCCTTGTCCACCGCGGTGCTGCGCATGCCGGCCAGGTCGGAGCCGGCGGACGGCTCGGTCATGGCCACGGCGAGGATGGTCTCGCCACGGACGATCCCCGGCAACAGGCGGGCCTTCTGCTCGGCGCTACCGTATTCGGCGATGTACGGCCCGCACAACGCCGAGTGCAGCGGGATCATGAAGCCCGGTTCGTTGATCCGCGCCAGCTCCTCGCACATGATCTGCTCGTAGCGGAAGTCCTTGAGCCCGGCGCCACCGTACTCCTCGTCCGCCCAGGGCAGCAGGAAGCCCATCTCCCCCGCCTTCCTCCAGACAGCGCGGTCGACCAGCCCGGCCTCTTCCCAGGCGTCCTGGTGCGGCACCACCTCTTTGTCGAGAAAGGCGCGGAAGGCATCGCGGAACAGGTTGTGTTCGGTCTCGAAGATCTGCCGTTGCATGTACGGGGACTCCCTGCGGTCAGTGGTTCCGCAGGGTAGGCGGCGCCGGCCGGCGCCCTCAATGACGCGAGCGCTCAGGCTCGGTTGACCGAATCGGTCAGCTACCAGTCCATGCTCGCCGGCTGCACGCCCGGGTGGGACGGGAACAACGGCAGCACCTCCTCGGCCAGTTCCTGGATGACTTCCGCTGCCGGCCTGGCGGAGAACTGGATGCCCAGGGCGGCATGGTTGACGCCCGCCGCACGCCATTCGCCGAGCAGCTCGATCAGGCCGTTGCGCCCGGTGCGCAGGACGTAGCCGCCGTGCAACGACGTACGCGGATACGCCGGGTCGTCCACCAGGTCCAGCCATTCGTTGGTCATGTGCGGGCGGAACCCGCCGTCCGCGATGGACATCCTCCAGGCGCGGATCTTCCCGGCCAGGCGACGTGGCCCGGACGCATCGACAGTCGACTCCGGATAGGTCAGCCAGCCATCCGCCTGGCGTGCCAGCCAGTCCGCCGGCTGCCGCGCGGAGCCGGTGACGACCAGCGGGATGGCGCCGGCCGGCGGACGCGGCAACAGTTCGGCGTCGTCCAGCGTACCGAGCGGCGAGGCGACGTGCCGGCAGCCGTGCAGCAGTTGGCGCAGGTAGTCCAGGCCCTGGGCGAACCGCTCGCCGCGCTGCGCATGCTCCAACCCGTAGGCGGGGAACTCCACCGGCCGGTCGCCGGAGGCGAGGCCCAGCACCAGGCGTCCGCCGGACAACCGGTCGACGCTCGCCGCGGCCTTGGCCAGGTCGACCGGTTGGCGCAGGGAAAGCACCGCGCTGCCGGTGGCCAGGGCGATACGGCGGGTCCGCGCGGCCAGATAGCCAAGGTAGGTGAACGGATCGAACACTTGTCCGGCATCGCCGAAGCGTGGGTCGAACAACGGTACGTCGCGTACCCAGACGGCGGCGAATCCCAGTCGATCGATGTCTTCGACCAGCCGCGCCTGGCCCAGCAGCACCCGCATGTCGCCCTGGTAGAAACGCAACGGCAGGAACAGGCCCAGGGTCAGCGCGTCTGCGGCGAACATGCGCCGATAGCCAGGGTGCCCGACGAAGGCCGGCGCCGAGGCGCCTTGCAGCAGGGCGCTCATGGACCCACCGCCGGTTCCGGCAGGACGATCCCGCGCTGCACCGCAGGCCGCAGGGCCATGCGCCGGTGCCAGTCGTCCAGGTGGCGATAATGGCTGAAGTCGAAGTCGACGATCCGCGCCGTATGGGTCCAGCCGAAGGTGGCGATATCGGCGATGGAGTATTGCTCACCGGCCAGCCAGGGCCGTCCGGCCAGGCGCTGGTCGAGGGTGGCGAAAACCTCCTCGGAGAGCCGCCGATAGCGTTCGATGGCCGGCGGGTACCGCTCTTCGGCGAAGATCTCGAAATGCACGCGCTGGCCGAGGATGGGCCCCATGCTGGAAGCATGGAAAGTCAGCCAGGTCAGGGCCTCCCAGCGTTCCCGGGGGGCGTCGGGAAGCAACCGCCCGCTGGTCTCCGCCAGGTACTGCAGGATCGCCGCCGACTCGAACAGGGTGATGCCGGCGGCCCGGTCTACCAGCACCGGTATCCGGCCATGTGGATTCAGGCGCAGGAATTCCGGGCGGCGTTGCTCGCCATGGTCGATGCGAACGTGGTGCAGTGCGTAGGGCAGCCCCAGTTCCTCGAGGGCGATGGTGATCTTGAATCCGTTGGGTGAACTGTCGCTGTAGAGCTGGAGGGAAGGCATGGCAAGTATCCTTGCAGCGCTGGACTATCCGGCGCCTGGGCGATGGGGGCGGCGCCGACCGGGGAAACCGCCTCGGCCGCTTCCCGCACACCGAAGAAAGCAGCTAGGCTAAAGTCTCTCGTTTCGCCACACATGCTGAAGCCCAGGTCGGCGGATGAAAAACGATCCTTTCTACAACCTGTTTATAGAAAAACTGAATTCATGGGTGCCGTCCTCCCGCTCCTCGCGCTACGCGCTTTCGTCGAAACCGCCCGCCACGGCAATCTCACCCGCGCGGCCGCGGCCATGGGCGTCACTCCCGGCGCGGTAAGCCAGCAGCTCAGGGCTCTGCAGGCGCGCACCGGCGTCGTCCTGTTCCAGCGCTTCAGCCATGGCATGCGCCTGACGCCGGAGGGCGAGCAGGTCTATCCCGGCCTCCGCCAGGCCTTCGAGCAGATCACCGCGAGCCTTGCCCAGCTGGAGGCAATCAATGCCCGCCAGACCCTCACGGTCAGCACCGAGCCCTCCTTCGCCGCCACATGGCTGGTGCCGCGCCTCGGTCAATTCAGCGCGTCGCACCCGCAGGTGGAAGTCCGCGTGGAGGCTACGGCACTGCTCGCCGACCTGCGCCGGGAACGAATCGACGTCGCCATCCGCCACGGGCTCGGCGACTACCCCGGACTCGACGTGCAGGCGCTGATGGCCCCGCCGCTGATCCCGGTGGCCAGCCCGCGCCTGCTGGCGGAAGGCCCTGAGATCCGCGAAGCGATCGATTGCCTGGCCTACCCGCTGTTGCAGGAGTCGGAGCGCAATGACTGGCGCCTGTGGCTGCGGGCGATGGGGGTGGAGGACGACCCGCGCAGCGAGAGAGGTCCGGCTTTCGCCGACGACCTGCTGCTGGTTCGCGCCGCCGAGGCCGGCCAGGGTATCGCGCTGGTACGGGAGATCCATGCCCGCGCCGAGATCGCCAGCGGCCGCCTGGCGGTCGCCCTCGAGCGGCCCTGGCCGAGCCGCTTCGCCTATTACGCGGTGAGCCTGCCAGGAGCGGCGCAACGAGCACCCCTCTCGCTGTTCCTCGCCTGGCTGCGCGAGCAGGCCGCTGCCGAGG
>NZ_SCND01000356.1:0-6044 GCF_005503585.1 Pseudomonas sp. 2VD | reverse complement strand
CCGCGCTGGCGTAGCGGGGAGGCGCCGCGCGAAGTGCGCCTGCGCTTCGCCCGGTCGCAGCGGGAAGTCTCCGGCGACAGCGCCGCCAGCCTGCTGGAACAGGCCGAGGCCCACGGCCTGCGCCCGGCCCACGGTTGCCGCCAGGGCATCTGTGCCAGTTGCACCTGCGTCCTGCTCAGCGGCTGCGTGCGCGACCTGCGCAGCGGCGCGCTGTGCAGCGAGCCCGGCCAGTCTATCCGCCTCTGCGTCAGCGCCGCCCACGGCGACCTGGCGCTGGACCTGTGAACCGACCTGCGAGCCCTGCGATGCGCGACGACCGCGAACTGACCCCGGAACAACTGGCGGCCTTCGGCGCCGAACTCGACGCCCTGCGCCAGCGTACCCTGGCCGATCTCGGCGCGGACGACGCGCGCTACATCCGCCGGGTCCGCGCGGCGGTGCGCGTCTGCTGCTGGAGCGGCAGGGCGCTGCTGATGTTCGGCTGGCTGCCGCCGACCTGGCTGCTCGGCAGCCTGCTTCTCGGCCTGGGCAAGATCCTCGAGAACATGGAACTGGGCCACAACGTCATGCACGGCCAGTACGACTGGATGAACGATCCGGAATTCGCCGGCCGCGCCTACGAGTGGGACATCGCCGGGCCGTCCGACTTCTGGCGGCACACCCACAACCATATCCACCACACCTACACCAACGTGCTGGGCAAGGACGACGACGTCGGCTACGGGGTCGTGCGCCTGTTCCCGGAGCAGCGCTGGAAGCCGTTCTACCGCTGGCAACCGCTGTGGGTGACGCTGCAGGCGCTGCTGTTCCAGTACGCGGTGGCGATCCAGCATCTGCGCCTGGACAAGTACGCCAAGGGGCGCCTGGACAAGGCCGAACTCATGCCGCTGCTACGCCGCCTGCGTGCCAAGCTGGGTCGCCAGTGGACCAAGGACTACCTGCTGTTCCCGCTTCTCGGCCTGTTCGCCGGCGGCTTTGGCGCGGTGTTCGTCGGCAACCTGCTGGCCAACGTGCTGCGCAACCTGTGGACCTTCACGGTGATCTTCTGCGGCCACTTCACCGAGAAGGCGGTGGTCTTCCCGCCCTCGGTGCTGGAGGGGGAGACCCGTGGCCACTGGTACCTGCGCCAGTTGCGCGGCTCCAGCAACCTGGAGGGCGGGCCGCTGTTCCACATCCTGACCGGCAACCTCAGCCACCAGATCGAGCATCATCTCTACCCGGACCTGCCGGCGCGTCGCTACGCCGCGCTGTCCCGCGAGGTCCGCGAAATCGCCCGGCGCTACGGGCAGACCTACAACAGCGGACGCCTTGGACGGCAATTCCTCACTGTCTTGCGGCGCATCTGGGTATATCGGCTGCCGCCGCGCGAGCCGCTCCCGGCGGGGCGCAGCTGAGCCGACGGAACGCTCGCGGCGCCCGTGGCGGGGCCGCTCCGGAGCGGGGATAATGCCGCCCTGTGCGCCGCGACGTGGCTTCCGGCCGCCGCGCGGCGTCGGAGTCTCGCCGAACGCAGGACGGCCTGCGCCCGCGATCGGCCAGCAGCGTCGATCCTTCCCGAACCTATCAATGCTCGGCGGATGCCGGCCGTGGGGCCCGTCCGTCCAGGAACCGTCATGTTCAGCCCGCTCGTCACCTTTCCCGCGCTCTACACCGCCACCCTGCTCATGCTGGCCGGCTCCGGCCTGTTCACCACCTACATCGGCCTGCGCCTGACCCAGGAAGGCGCAGGCGACCTGTGGGTCGGCGGGCTGATGGCGTCCTACTATTTCGGCCTGGTCTGCGGTGGAAAATTCGGACACAAGCTGATCGCCAGCTTCGGCCATATCCGCTCCTACGTGGCTTGCGCCGGGATTGCCACCGTGACCGTGCTGCTGCATGCCCTGGTCGATCAGCTGGAAGTCTGGCTGCTGCTGCGCTTCATCACCGGTGCGGTGATGATGAACCAGTACATGGTGATCGAGAGCTGGCTCAACGAGCAGGCCGAGAGCCACCAGCGCGGCAAGGTGTTCGCCGGCTACATGGTCGCCGTCGACCTTGGCCTGGTGCTCGGCCAGGGCCTGCTGGCGCTGAGCCCGACCCTCGACTACAAGCCGTTGCTGCTGGTCGCCATCTGCTTCGCCTCGTGCCTGATCCCGCTGGCCATGACCCGGCGCGTGCACCCGGCCAAGCTGGTCGCCGCGCCGCTGGAAGTGCGTTTCTTCTGGCAACGCGTGCCGCAGGCGCTGGGCACCATCTTCATCGCCGGCCTGATGGTCGGCGCCTTCTACGGCCTGGCGCCGGTCTACGCCAACCGCAACGGCCTGGATGCCTCGCAATCGAGTTTCTTCGTCGGCATGTGCATCGTCGCCGGTTTCTGCGCGCAGTGGCCGCTGGGCTGGCTGTCCGACCGCCTCGACCGCAGTTGGCTGATCCGCGGCAATGCGGTGCTGCTGTGCCTGGCCTCGATCCCGATGTGGGGACTGGTGACGCTGCCGTACTGGCTGCTGCTGGCCAACGGGTTCGTTACCGGCATGCTGCTGTTCACCCTCTACCCGCTGGCGGTGGCGCTGGCCAACGACCACGTCGAGCAGCCGCGCCGGGTCGCGTTGTCGGCGATGCTGCTGACCACCTACGGGGTCGGCGCCTGTATCGGCCCGCTGGTGGCCGGCGCGCTGATGCGCCACTTCGGTCCGGGGCTGTTCTACATGCTGGTGTCCGGCTACGCGGTGCTGCTGGTGTTCTGGGTGCAGCCCAAGCGCGTCACCGGCGAACACCGGGTCGACGAGGCGCCGCTGCAACACGTGGCGATGCCGGACACGGTCAGCCCGATGGCCGCCACCCTCGACCCGCGCGTCGAGGAAGTGCCGGAGGAGTTGGTGGTGGAGGCGCCGGTGAATATCGGCCGCTCCGACGGTGAGCCGGACGCCGGCGAGAAGCCCGCTCAGTCCTGAGCCGGGAACGCCAGCTCGAAGCGGATGCGTCCCGGAGCCGGGGCGCTCGCTTCGGCGCGGCCGCCGTGCAGGCGCATGATCGCCTGGACGATGGCCAGGCCGAGACCGCTGGACTGGGCGTCGCTGCGCGCGGCGTCGCCACGGTAGAAGCGGTCGAACAGGCGCGACAGCGGTTCGGCCGGCAGCCTGTCGCAGGCGTTCTCCACGCTCAGCAGGAATTCCCCCGAGCGGCGCAGGCCGCGCACTTCGATCAGGCTCTCGGCGTTGGCGTAGCGGATGGCGTTGGCCAGCAGGTTGCTCAGCGCCCGGCGGAACAGTTGCGGATCGGCGCGTAGCTGGCCGCTGATCTGGATGTCGAGGCTCAGCCCACGTTCCTCGGCCAGCCCTTCGAAATACTCCGCCTGGCGCCGCAGTTCTTCGCCCAGGTCCAGGCGGCTGCGCTCCACCGCTGCCCGCACGTCGTCGGCGCGAGCGAGGAACAGGATGCTCTCGACCATCCGTGCGATGCGCTCCAACTCTTCCTGGTTGGAGGCGATCAGCGCCTGGTACTCCTCGTTGCTGCGTGGCTGGCGCAGGGCCACCTGGCCGTGGCCCATCAGCGAACCGATGGGCGTGCGGATCTCATGGGCGAGGTCGGCGGAGAACTGCTGCAGGCGCTGGTAGCCGTCGTCGAGGCGTTCGAGCATGGCGTTGAACGACTGTGCCACCTGCTGCAACTCGGCAGGCGCGGCGGCGACGTCGAGGCGGGTATCCAGGCTGGTCGGATGGATCTCCGCCGCCTTCGCCGCCAGCGTGCGCAGCGGGCGCAGGCCGTGGCGCAGGACCAGCCAGCCGAGCAGGGCGGTGCCGAGGAACGCCAGCAGCACGGCGGCGATGACCCGGTCGCGGTACTGGGCGAGCATCCGCGTCTCGCCCAGCAGCAGGTGCGCGGCGGTGATCTGCAACGGCTCGCGGCCGCCGACCAGGACCTCGGCGGCGAGCACGCGCATCGGGACGCCGTCGTGGGTCAGCGCGGCGTGCACGACGGACGGATTCAACGCCTGGCCGGCGGCGACCACCCGTAGCGACGGCAGGCGTTCGTGGCGCGGGTTGACCGCGACGATCGGCGCCTCGCCGGGCTGGCCGAGGAGCAGGATGTCCTGCTCGTTGCCAAGCATGTTCTCGAACAGACGCGGGCGCGCCTTCAGCTCGGCCAGGGTGAGGTTGTCGCGCAACAGGTTGCGGAAGTGCTCGACCCGGCCGGCGACCATCACGTCGCTGCGCCGCAGCATCGCCTCTTCCACCGAGCGGTACAGGTAGAAGCCGACCGCGCTGACCACCAGCGCCGCCACCGCGGCGAACAGCAGCGCCGCGTAGAGGGTCAGGGAGCGGCGGGCGGGCACGGGCGCTCCTCGCAGACGTAGCCGATGCCGCGCACGGTATGGATCAGCTTGTTCGGGAAGGGATTGTCGACCTTGGCGCGCAGGCGCTTGATCGCCACGTCGACGACGTTGGTGTCGCTGTCGAAGTTCATGTCCCAGACCTCCGAGGCGATCAGGGTGCGCGACAGCACCTCGCCCTCGCGGCGCATCAGCAGGTGCAGGAGGGCGAACTCCTTGTTGGTCAGGGCGATCACCTGCCCCTGGCGGCTGACCTTGCGCCGCAGCACGTCCAGGTGCAGATCGGCCAGTTGCACCTGCTCTGCCTCGCGGACCACGCCGCGGCGCAGCAGGGTACGGATACGCAGCAGCAACTCGGTGAAGGAGAAGGGTTTCACCAGGTAGTCGTCGGCACCCAGTTCGAGGCCGCGGATACGGTCCTGCAACTGGTCGCGGGCGGTGAGGAAGAGCACCGGCACATCGTGCTTCTTGCGCAGCACTTCCATGATCTGCCAACCGTCCAGGCCGGGCAGCATCACGTCGAGGACCACCAGGTCGTAGCGGTTCTCCAGCGCCAGGTAGAGACCGTCGGCGCCGTGCTGCGACCAGTCGACCGCATAGCCCGACTCGCCGAGGCCCTTCTTCAGGTACTCGCCGGTCTTCGTATCGTCTTCGATCACCAGGATGCGCATGTCTCGTTCCCCCTCGTTCGCCGCCATTCTAGCCAGCGCGCGGCGCGGACTCGGTGACATTTTTGTCATGCGAAAGTCATCTCCGGGTACCGCCGGCGGGGCGACCATCGAGGCTCAACCCCACCGAGGATCGACCGATGCTTCGACTCAAGGCTTCCCCCGCGCTGCTCTTCGGCCTGCTCCTGGCCAGTGCCGCCAGCTTCGCCGCGCAACCGCCTGCGGGCATGCTGCAGCCGCTGCGCGGCACCATCCAGCAGGCCGCCGACGACCACCTGCAACTGAAGGCCCGCAACGGCCAGCAACTGACGGTCAGGCTCACCGACAAGACCGCGATCCGCGCCGTGTCGCTGGCGAAGCCGGAGGACATCCAGCCCGACAGCTTCATCGGTACCGCCGCCGTGCCGCAGCCCGACGGCACCCTGAAGGCCCTCGAGGTGCATGTCTTCGCCCCCAGCCTGCGCGGCAGCGGCGAAGGCCACCGGCCCTGGGAGAACGCCGATGGCAGCGCCTCGACCATGACCAACGGTACGGTCGGCAACCTGGTGGTCAGCCAGGGCCGGCGCATGACGGTGAAATACGGCGATGGTGAGAAGACTGTGGTGGTGCCGGACGACGTGCCCATCGTCAGCCTGGAGCCGGGCGAGCGCAGCCTGCTCAAGCCTGGCGCCAAGGTCGTGCTGTTCCCGCAGAAGGGCGCCGACGGCAGCCTCACCGCCCTGGCCATCTCGGTCGGCAAGGACGGCGTGACCCCGCCGATGTGAAGTTTCGCCGGGACGGCGCGTCCGTCCCGGTCGGGTTCCCTGGGAGAAAAGCCATGAACCGTGCGTTGCACGCCTGGCCGGTGAGACTCTGCCACTGGCTCAATGCCTATGCCATGGCCTGCCTGATCAGCAGCGGCTGGGGCATCTACAACGCTTCGCCGCTGCTGGATTTCCGTTTTCCCGCCTGGGCTACCCTCGGCGGCTGGCTCGGCGGTTCCATCGCCTGGCATCTCGCCGCCATGTGGCTGTTGCTCGGCAACGGCCTGTGCTACCTCGCCTACGGACTGTCCAGCGGGCATTTTC
>NZ_SCND01000355.1:0-6064 GCF_005503585.1 Pseudomonas sp. 2VD | reverse complement strand
TAAGCGGCGGATAACCGCGAGCGGTTATTCGCCCTACGGAGCTGGAGCGGCAGCCGGCGTTTCCGCAGGCCTGTAGGGCGAATACCGCCACAGGCGGTATCCGCCAATACCCCGGATAAGCGGCGGATAAACGCAAGTGCCTATTCGTCCCGCGACAACCACGCCATCACCGCTCGGTTCACCCACGGCGGAGACAACTGCCCAGCCCAGTACAGCGCCGTGAACAACCCGCCCACCGGCCGGTGTACCCGCCGGCTGTGCGCCTGCCGCCAGGCCGCCTCGGCGATATCCTCGGCGTCCAGTCTCAGCCCCAGGCGACGCAACACCGGCGGTCGGTAGGTCTGCCCGGCGACCATCGGCGTGCGGACGAACGGCGGCATCAGGTCGGCGACGCGAATCCCGTGGCGGCGCCATTCCAGCTCCAGCGCCTCGGTGAGCCCGCGCACGGCGAACTTCGAAGCCGAGTAGACGGCCATCTCCGGTACGCCATAAAGCCCCGATGCCGAGCCCATGTTGAGTACCTGCGCCTGCGGCGTCGCGCGCAGGAACGGAAAGGCCGCGTGACAGCAGTTGAGGACGCCTTGCAGGTTGATCGCCAGCAACCGCGCGTGGTCCTCCAGGGCGACCTCTTCGAAGCGGCCGAAACGCAGGATGCCGGCGCAGTTGAACAGCAGGCGCAGGCGGCCATCGGCACAGAACTGCGCAAGCGCCTCGCCGACCGCGTCGGGCTCGCTGACGTCCACGGCACGCTGCCAGGCGCCCGGCAGTTCCGCGGCCAAGCCGCGCAACGCCTCGGCATCGATGTCCAGCAAACCGACCCGCCAGCCCCGGCGGTGGAACAGCCGCGCGCTGGCGGCGCCGATCCCGGAGGCGGCACCGCTGATCAGGATGTTCTGCACTGGCCGCCCTCCGCGCTGCATTCGACGACGAACGCCGCCGCCTCGTCCAACGCCCGGTCGGCGCTGGCCAGCACGCCGGCATGGGCCTGGAACACGTGCCAGCAACCGGCGTAGCGCTGCAATCGCACCGCGACGCCCTGCTCACCGGCCCGTTGCGCCAGGCGCAGGCTGTCGTCGCGCAGCAGTTCGTCCTCGCCGACCTGTACCAGCAGCGGCGGCAGCCCCGCCAGGTCGGCATGCAGCGGCGACAGGGCGGCCGAGCCTGGCTCCGCGTCGGCCGGCAGCAGCAGGCGCACCGCGCTTTCCAGCCAGGCCCTCGACAGCAGCGGGTCGCCGGCCTCCGGCGTGTGCAGGCGCTGGCAGCTGAGGTCGGTCCAGGGCGAGAACAGCAGCAACCCGGCCGGCAACGGCAAGCCGCGCGCCTTCAGCTCCAGGGCCAGGGACAGCGCCAGGTGGCCGCCCGCCGAGTCACCGGCGAGCAGCAGTCGGCGCGGCGAATGGCCGGCCTCCAGCAATGCCAGGTAGACCGCCAGGGCGTCGTCGCGGGCGGCGGGGAACGGATGTTCCGGGGCACGCCGGTAGTCCACCGCGCAAACCTCGGCGGCGCAGCGCCGGGCCAGGTGCGTGGTGATCGCCCGGTGGGTCGCCGGCGAGCCGATCAGGTAGGCGCCGCCGTGCAGGTAGAGCACCCGGCGCCGCGCCTCCACCCCGCGCGGCCGCAACCACTCGCAGGGCACGCCGGCGAGGCTGCGGCGCTCGCGAACGACGCCGCCGGCGCCCAGCGTCGCCAGGCTCAGCCCGCGCAGCACGCCGCGTTGCAGCGCCACTGGCATGGGCGGACGGACCAGCCCGCGGAACAACAGGCGCAGGCAGCCGCGCAGGAGACCGGCGCGCAGGCGTTGCGGCGGCGACATCAGGGGCGCTTCAGCGGGCCAGGTCATAGTCGGCAAGCTCCGGCCGGCGCGTACGCCAGCGATAGACGAAGGTGTAGCCCGGCCAGTTGTTGGTGTTCTTGCCGGCGGCAGTCTTGTACCAGCTGTCGCAGCCACGCTCCCAGACGGTATGGCGCAACCCCTGTTGCACCTCCAGGTTGAAGCGCCGCTGGACCTCGGGCTTCACGTCGAGGTAGCGCAAGCCCTGCGCCTGGAGCTGGCGCAGGCAGCCGAGCACGTAGGGGAACTGGCTTTCCAGCATGTAGACGATGGAGTTGTGACCGAGGTTGGTGTTCGGCCCGTAAAGGATGAACAGGTTGGGGAAGCCGCTGACGCTGATGCCCTTGTAGGCTTCCGCGCCATCCGCCCAGGCCTGCCGCAGGTCGCGTCCGTCGAGGCCGAGGATGCGCATCGGGGCGAGGAACTCGGTGGCGGCGAAGCCGGTACCGAAGATGATCGCGTCGACCTCGTGCCGGCGGCCGTCACGGCCAACCACGGCGTCTTCGGTGACTTCGCGAATGCCCGTGTCGACCAGTTCGACATTGCTCCTGGCCAGCGCCGGGTAATAGTCGTTGCTGATCAGGATGCGCTTGCAACCCAGAGGGTAGTCGGGAACCAGCCGCGCGCGCAGTTGCGGATCGGCGATCTGCCGGTGCAGGTGACGATGGAAGCTCAGCCGCATCACCTTCATCAGCGCCGGGAAGGTCGCGAAGGCGAGCATCCGCGATTCGTGGTGCAGGTACTTGAGCCCCCGATCCAGACGTTGCAGCCACGGCCAGCGCGCCTTCAGGCGGCGTTCCCAGTCGGCGTAGGCGCGGTCCGGCTTGGCGATCACGTAGGGCGCGCTGCGCTGGAACAGCGACAGGCGTTGCACCTGCGGGGCGATCCGCGGGACGAACTGGATGGCGCTGGCTCCGGTGCCGATCACCGCGACCCGCTTGCCGGCCAGTCCAACATCGGAGTCCCAGTTGGCGGAGTGGAACGCCGACCCCTGGAAGGGCTCCAGGCCGGGCAGGCGCGGCAGCAGCGGCCGGCTCAACTGGCCGGTGGCGCAGACCAGGGCCCGTGCGCGCAGCGTCTGGCCATCGGCGCAGCGCACCTGCCATTCGCCGCTGCCGGCGTCGAAATGGGCCTCCTCCACCTCGCAGTGGAAACGGATCTTCTCGCGCAGACGGTACTTGTCCGCGCAATGCCGCAGGTAGTCGAGGATTTCCGCCTGCGGGGCGAACTTGCGCGACCAGTCGGCCTTCGGCTCGAAGGAAAACGAATAGAGATGCGAGGGGACGTCGCAGGCGGCGCCCGGGTAGCGGTTTTCCCGCCAGCAACCGCCGACATCGGCGGCCTTTTCCAGGACCAGATAATCGTCGATGCCTGCCTGTCGCAGGCGGATCGCCAGGCCGAGACCGGCGAAGCCGGCGCCAACCACCAGCACCCGCAAGGGGGCTTCAGGGCGGGACTCGTTGTGCATTGTTGTGCTCCCGTTTGTTGCTTGCCACGCCGTCCGGCGCGATTCCGCCCAGCGGCGGATGGCAGCATCCTAGTTCGCCGGGGCGACTGGCGTTATGGCCGGGCCGGACATAAAGTTGTGATTTTCGGTCAACCTCGGACGCCACCATGCCCACTCCGCCCTGGTCTCCCCGCCGCAGCGCCATCAGCGCGCACCTGCTGATCCAGTTCGGCATCGACCGCGGCCTCGGCCTGGAGCAGTGCCTGGCAGGTAGCGGCCTGGATATCCGCCTGCTCGGCGATCCTTCCGGGGAAATCGACGCGGCCCAGGAACTGAGCGTCGTGCGCAACCTGGTCCGGCACCTGGGCGACGCCTGCGCGCCGGGCCTGGCGGCAGGCCTGCGCTATCACCTCAACGCCTACGGCATCTGGGGCTTCGCCCTGCTCAGCAGCCCGACCTTCCTCAGCGCCGCGCAACTGGGCCTGCGCTACCTCGACCTGACCTTCGCCTTCCATGGCATCCGCCTGGAGGTACACGACGACGAAGCGCACCTGGTGCTCGACGACGCCGGCATTCCCGAGGACCTGCGGATTTTCCTCCTCGAACGCGACGCCGGTGGCGTGCTGCGCATCCAGCGCGACCTCACCGGGCAGCGCCTGCCGATCCTCCGCGCCGGCTTCCGCCGCCCACCGCCCGCCGATCCCGCGCCCTACGTGCGCGAGCTGGGCCTGTGCCCGGCGTTCGGTCAGGCGGACAACCGGGTGGTCTTCGAACGGCGCTTCCTCGACCTCCCGCTGCCCGGCGCCAATCCAGAGGTGGCGCGCGCCTGCGAGGAGCAGTGCCGCGCCCTGCTCGCCCGCCGCCAGGTGCGCGGCGGTCTGGCCGGACGCATCCGCGACCGCCTGCTGAGGACGCCCGGCCACTTGCCGGACATGCAGACCCTGGCCATGGAACTGCACCTCACCGTGCGTACCCTGCGTCGCCGCCTGGACGACGAGGGCAGCAGCTACCGCCTGTTGCTCGACGAGGTGCGCCAGGCCCTCGCCGAAGAGCTGCTGGCCACCGGCGCGATTCGCCTGGAGGAGATCGCCGAGCGCCTCGGCTACGGCGAGGTGTCCAACTTCATCCACGCCTTCAGGCGCTGGAAAGGCATGACGCCGCGCCAGTATCGCCAGCGGCGACGACTCGACGCGATGTCCTGAGCCGCTCCGGGCTTATTCCACGAAGGCAGGACGCCAGCGCTCGATGTTCGTTTCGCCGCCGCCTGCCAGCGGCTAGATTGGCCGTTCACGCGCGGCATCCGGCGGCGCGGCAGCGGAGGCATCTCCGCTGGCAACGGGAGAACGACACATGGGTTGCCAGCAACACGCATGGCCGGCGCACGCGCCGGAGCAGGTCGAGGCCGAGGTCAACTATATCCGCGACAACGGCCAACGGCCGGTCGCCTACACCTATCCGGCCCCCGCCGGGACGCCGCAGCGCAGCGCGCTGTTGCAGCCGACCCGGGTGGCGATCCGCAATGCGCGTCTGCTGGCGCAACCGGCCAGCCTGGAGCGCGAGGGTTTCCAACTGGTGCGCGAGGCGAGCGCGGTGGGCGATTTCGAGGATGAAGCCCAGGTTCGTGAACGCTACTACCCGGAAAGCATCGCCCTGCTCCGCCGCCTGACCGGCGCCGCCGAGGCGGTGATCTTCGACCACACGCTGCGCGTCGACCAGGCCGGGCGCGAAGAACGCGGCCTGCGCGAACCGGTGCGCTACGTGCACAACGACCAGACCCTGCGCTCGGCGCCGCGCCGGGTCCGCGACCACCTGCCGGCGGAACGCGCCGAACGGCGCCTGGCCGGACGCTTCCAGATCGTCAACCTGTGGCGTCCGTTCGGCCATCCGGCGCAGCGCGCGCCGCTGGCGTTGCTGGACGCCCGCAGCCTGGCGTTCGACGACCTGGTGGCCAGTGACCTGGTGTACCGCGACAAGGTGGGCGAAACCTACTCGGTCAAGCCCAACCCGGAGCACCGCTGGTACTACTACCCGCACCTGCGGCCGGAGGAAGCGCTGCTGCTGAAGATCTACGATTCGCGGGAGGACGCGCAGGCTCGCCTCGGCGCGCACACCGCCTTCGACGATCCCTGCACCCCGGCCGATGCGCCGCCGCGGCAGAGTATCGAACTGCGTTGCCTGCTGTTCTTCGACGAATGAGTCAGGCGGGGCGCAGGCTGATCCAGTAGTCGCTGTAGCGCAGCACGCGGATCGGCAGGCTGCGTCCGAGCATGTCCAGGGACGTGTGCATGTCGTCCAGCGGGAACAGACCGCTGACGCGGTTGCCGGCGATCTCCGCGTCGAGCTGGAGGATGCCTGGCAGATAGGGACGGAAGGCCTCCGCGACCCAGGCCAGGGAGCGGTCGTGGACCTCCAGCCAGCCGCTGGCCCAGGCATCCTCTCCGGCCTGCATCGGGCCCTGTTCGAGCAGGCCGCCGGCATCGAACAGCAGGCTGCGTCGTGCCGCCACCGCCAGCTGGCGTCCCTCACCGGTGGTCAGCCGCGCGCTGCCGCGCAGGGTCACCAGGCGGATCGCCCCGCGCTCCTCGGCCAGCAGCAGGCTGCCGCTGGCGCAGTCCACCCGTCCGGCGGCGCAGTCGAGGGCGAAGGCGCCGCGCGGGTCCTCCTTCACTTCCAGGCGCATCGCGCCGCGCCGCAGCTCCAGGCGTCGCTGGGCGCCGTCGAGCAGCAGTCGCGCCTTGCTCCGCGCGTTCAGGCGCAGGCGGCTGCCGTCGGCCAGCAACCAGTCG
>NZ_SCND01000354.1:0-6072 GCF_005503585.1 Pseudomonas sp. 2VD | reverse complement strand
AGATTGGTATAAGAGACAGATTGTATACAAAAAATGAAGCAAGCCCATGTCCGACCTCCCTGCCCGCCCCTCCCGCCTCAACGGCCTGCGTCACCTCGCCCTGCTGGTGCCCAACCTGGAAGAATGCGAGCGCTTCTATGTCGACGTGCTGGGCATGGAAGTGCTGAACCGCGCCAACGAAGACCTGGTGTATCTCACCTGCGGCAACGACAACCTTTCCCTCGGCCGCGCCCACGCCGCCAGCAACGGCCTGCAGACCATGGATCACTATGGCTTCGTCGTCGACAGCGTGGAGGAACTGGAGGCCTGGTACCGTTACCTGAAGGCGCAGGGCGTGACCCTGCTCGACCAACCCTTCGACCACGGCGACGGCGCGCGCAGCTTCCACCTGCTCGACCCGGCGGGCAACAAGGTGCAGCCGCTGTACCATCCGGCGGTATCCGGGCAGCGTCTGGCCTGAGCCTCGGGCAGCCCTCTCCCCCTCTCCCTGAAGGGAGAGGGGCGACTCGGTACACTCAGTGCCAGCAACCTCGCTGGCTCCTCATCTCCACTTCTTGACTTTCATCAAGCGCGTTCCGCCCCCGCTCCTCCTAGCATCCGGCAACGGAAGCGATTCCACCGCCAGGCGCAGACCCCACCGCAGCGCGGCGTCCCTTTTTTCGCCGGTAGCCAGTAGTAGATGGAACCTATGCGCGCCCTTCGTTTTTCCGCCGGATCGTGGCGGTGTGTCTTCGCCTGGATGCTCCTGCTGGTCGGCCTCGCCGCCCAGGGTGCCGAACTCAGCGAGTTGGAGCGTCTGCGCATCGCCCAGGTATTCCCCGCGGTCGAGCGGATCGGCGACCCCGAAGGCGACTACGGCGTACGCCGCCTGAGCAAGGGCGAGGAAACCCTCGGCTACGCCTTCCAGACCCTCAGCGTCACCGACATCCCGGCCTACTCCGGCAAGCCGATCAACCTGCAGGTGATCCTCGATCCGCAGGCGGTTATCCGCGACGCCTACGTCCTCGAACACCACGAACCGATCCTGCTGATCGGCATCCCGGAAGAGAAGCTGCACGCCTTCAGCGCCAGGTACGACGGCGTGCGCGCCGACCAGCGGGTGGTGGTCGGCCGCTCCAGCGACCCGCAGGCGGTTACCGTCGACGCGGTGAGCGGCGCCACGGTGACGGTGATGGTGGTCAACGAGATCGTCATGCGCGCCGCGCATACGGTGGCGGTTGCCCTCGGCCTGATCGAGGACCGCGGCAATGTGCGGCCCAAGCCGGCGCAGGTGCGCCAGCAGCCGGCAGCGACGGCGAGCTGGAGCGAATTGCTCGGCAACGGCGCAATCCGCCGCCTGCAGTTGAGTCGCGGGCAGATCGACGACGCCTTCAAGGGCAGCGAGGCCGAAGGCATCGGCGAGGCCGACGCGGCGCACCGCGACGAGCCGTTCATCGATCTCTACAGCGCCCTGCTCAACCCTCCCGCGGTGGGCCGCAGCCTGCTCGGCGACAACCAGTACCGCGAACTGATGGCGTCGCTGAAGCCAGGCGAATACGCCTTCGTCGTGCTCGGCGACGGCGAGTATTCCTTCAAGGGTTCCGGCTACGTGCGCGGTGGCATCTTCGATCGGGTCCAACTGCGCCAGTTCGGCGACATCATCAGCTTCCGCGACCTCGACTACCAGCGCCTGTCGGACGTCTACGCCGAAGGCATGCCGGAGTTCCGCGAGATGGCGATCTTCGTCGCCCGCGCCAGCCAGCGTTTCGATCCGGGCTCGCCCTGGACCCTGGAGTTGCTCGTGCGGCGCCAGACCGGCCCGGTGGCGGGGGTATTCACCAGCTTCGAGCTGGCCTGCCAGACGCCCGAGGAATACCTAGAGCGGCCGCAGCCAACGGCCGAGGAACTGGCCGCCCTGGAAGAGGCTGCCCGGCCGCTGTGGCTGCGGGTCTGGTACCAGAAGAGTTTCCAGATCGGGGTCCTCTGTACCGCCCTCGTCCTGCTCCTGGCGATCCTCTTCCTCCAGGACCGCCTGGTGCGACGGCCGCGCCTGATGCAGCGACTGCGCACCGGCTACCTGGCGTTCACCCTGGTCTACCTGGGCTGGTACAGCCTCGGCCAGCTATCGGTGGTCAACGTGCTGACCTTCGTCCACGCGCTGTTCGAAGGCTTCCGCTGGGAGCTGTTCCTCAGCGACCCGCTGCTGTTCATCCTCTGGACCTTCACCGCAGCCAGCCTGCTGCTCTGGGGCCGCGGCGTGTTCTGCGGCTGGCTGTGCCCGTTCGGTGCGCTACAGGAACTGCTCAACGAACTCGCGCGCAAGCTCCGCGTGCCGCAGTTCCAGGTGCCGTTCGCCGTGCACGAGCGGCTCTGGGCGATCAAGTACATCATCCTGCTGGTGCTTTTCGGTCTCTCCCTGGAATCTCTGGCGCTGGCCGAGCAGGCCGCGGAGGTGGAGCCGTTCAAGACCGCCATCACCCTCGGCTTCGACCGCCAGTGGTGGTTCGTCGCCTACGCCGTCGCGCTGCTGGCGGTCAACCTGTTCACCCGCAAGGTCTATTGCCGCTACCTCTGCCCGCTGGGCGCGGCCCTGGCGATCCCGGCCAAGGCGCGCCTGTTCGACTGGCTCAAGCGCCGCGCGGAATGCGGCAAGCCGTGCCAGCTCTGTGCCCGCGAATGCGAGATCCAGGCGATCCATCCGGACGGCCGCATCGAGGCCAACGAATGCCACTACTGCCTCGACTGCCAGATGACCTACCACGACCAGGACAAGTGCCCGCCGCTGGTGAACAAGCGCAAGAAGCGCGCGAAGAGCGCGCCGGCGGACAACGCGCGGATACCCGCGGAGAACCTCTGACCTGGCTCCCTTTTCCCCTGACTGCCCTTGAGGACGACACGAGATGAGCGACGACACGAAAAGCCCCTACGAAGAAACCCATGGCCTGAACCGCCGCGGCTTCCTCGGCGCCTCGGCGCTGACCGGAGCCGCCGCCCTGGTTGGCGCCAGCGCTCTGGGCAGCGCGGTGGTCGGCCGCGAGGCCCGGGCCGCGGGCAAGGGCGAGCGCAGCAAGGCCGAGGTCGCCCCCGGCGAACTGGATGAGTACTACGGGTTCTGGAGCGGCGGACATTCCGGCGAAGTACGCGTGCTCGGCGTGCCGTCGATGCGCGAGCTGATGCGCATACCGGTGTTCAACGTCGACTCGGCCACCGGCTGGGGCCTGACCAACGAGAGCAAGCGGGTCCTCGGCGACAGCGCGCGCTTCCTCAACGGCGACTGCCACCATCCGCACATCTCGATGACCGACGGCAAGTACGACGGCAAGTACCTGTTCATCAACGACAAGGCCAACAGCCGGGTCGCGCGCATCCGCCTGGACGTCATGAAATGCGACCGCATCGTCACCATTCCCAACGTCCAGGCGATCCACGGCCTGCGCCTGCAAAAGGTGCCGCATACCCGCTACGTGTTCTGCAACGCCGAGTTCATCATCCCCCATCCCAACGACGGCTCGACCTTCGACCTGTCCGGCGACAACGCCTTCACCCTGTACAACGCCATCGACGCCGAGACCATGGAAGTGGCCTGGCAGGTGATCGTCGACGGCAACCTCGACAACACCGACATGGACTACAGCGGCAGGTTCGCCGCCTCCACCTGCTACAACTCGGAAAAGGCCGTCGACCTCGGCGGCATGATGCGCAACGAGCGCGACTGGGTGGTGGTGTTCGACATCCCGCGCATCGAGGCCGAGATCAAGGCGAAGCGCTTCGTCACCCTCGGCGACTCGAAGGTGCCGGTGGTCGACGGCCGGCGCAAGGACGGCAAGGACAGCCCGGTGACCCGCTACATCCCGGTACCGAAGAATCCCCACGGGCTGAACACCTCGCCGGACGGCAAGTACTTCATCGCCAACGGCAAGCTCTCGCCGACCTGCACCATGATCGCCATCGAGCGCCTCGGCGACCTGTTCGCCGGCAAGCTGGCCGACCCGCGCGACGTGGTGGTGGGCGAGCCGGAACTGGGCCTCGGCCCGCTGCACACCACCTTCGATGGCCGAGGCAACGCCTATACCACGCTGTTCATCGACAGCCAGTTGGTGAAGTGGAACCTGGCCGACGCGGTGCGCGCCTACAAGGGCGAGAAGGTCGACTACATCCGCCAGAAACTCGACGTGCAGTACCAGCCGGGGCACAACCACGCCACCCTGTGCGAGACCAGCGAAGCCGACGGCAAGTGGATCGTGGTGCTCAGCAAGTTCTCCAAGGACCGCTTCCTGCCCACCGGTCCGCTGCACCCGGAGAACGACCAGTTGATCGACATTTCCGGCGAGGAAATGAAGCTGGTCCACGACGGCCCGACCTTCGCCGAACCGCACGATTGCATCCTCGCCCGCCGCGACCAGATCAAGACCCGCAAGATCTGGGACCGCAAGGACCCGTTCTTCGCCGAGACGGTCAAGCGCGCGGAAAAGGACGGCATCGACCTGATGAAGGACAACAAGGTCATCCGCGAGGGCAACAAGGTCCGCGTCTACATGGTCTCGATGGCGCCCTCCTTCGGCCTCACCGAGTTCAAGGTGAAGCAGGGCGACGAAGTCACCGTGACCATCACCAACCTCGACGAGATCGAGGACGTGACCCACGGCTTCGTCATGGTCAACCACGGCGTCTGCATGGAGATCAGCCCGCAACAGACCTCGTCGATCACCTTCGTCGCCGATAAGCCCGGGGTGCACTGGTACTACTGCAGCTGGTTCTGCCACGCCCTGCACATGGAAATGTGCGGGCGGATGCTGGTGGAAAAGGCTTGATCCACGCAGCGCGGTCGATGGCCGGGCGCCGTGCGGGGCCGCTCCTCGCCCTGCTCCTGCTCGGCCTCGCCACGGCCCGCGCGGAGCCGGTCGACGGCCTGCCGCTGCGGGCCGACGGCGATGGCCGCTGGAGCCTGGCGGCGGGCCGCTACGCCGGCAACTTCGTCATCGACCGACCGCTGCACCTGCGCTGCGAGGCCGGCGCCGAACTGGACGGCGGCGGCCACGGCAGCCTGCTGACCCTGACCAGCCCCGGGATCACCGTCGAGGGCTGCCGGCTGCGCAACTGGGGGCGCAACCTGACCGAACTCGACGCCGCGATCTTCGTCGGCAAGGCCGCCAGCGGCGCCGTGATCCGCGGCAACGACCTGCGCGGCGCGGGCTTCGGCGTCTGGCTCGACGCCACGGCGGGCGCGCAGGTGCTCGACAACCGCATCGAGGGCGACGAAAGCGTGCGCTCCCAGGATCGCGGCAACGGCATCCACCTCTATGCGGTGAAGGACGCCCTGGTCCGCGGCAACCGGGTCAGCCACACCCGCGACGGGGTCTACATCGACACCTCCAACGACAGCAGCATCGAAGCCAACCGCTTCGAGGACCTGCGCTACGGCGTGCACTACATGTTCACCCACAACAGCCGGGTGACCGACAACCTGACCCGGCGCACCCGCACCGGCTACGCGCTGATGCAGAGCCGCAAGCTGACCGTGACCGGCAACCGCTCCATCGACGACGAGAACTACGGCATCCTGATGAACTACATCACCTACTCGACCCTGGCCGGCAACCGCGTCGAGGGCGTGCGCAGCGGCAGCACCGGTGACGCGATGATCTCCGGCGCCGAGGGCAAGGCGCTGTTCATCTACAACTCGCTGTTCAACCGCATCGAAGGCAACAGCTTCGCCGACAGCGCCCTGGGCATCCACCTCACCGCCGGCTCGGAGGACAATCGCATCGCCGGCAACGCCTTCATAGGCAACCGCCAGCAGGTCAAGTACGTCGCCAGCCGCGAGCAGGAGTGGTCCGCCGACGGCCGCGGCAACTACTGGAGCGACTACCTGGGCTGGGACCGCGACGACGACGGTCTTGGCGACGTCGCCTACGAGCCCAACGACAACGTCGACCGGCTGATCTGGCTGTACCCGGAGGTACGCCTGCTGTTGAACAGCCCGAGCACCTCGCCGGGCTCCAGGCGCAGGTCGAGCCCGCTCAGGGCGGTGAGGGCGCCGTAGCGCAGGGTCGCGCCGTCGATCTCGACCAGGCTCATGGCCTCGGCTCCGCG
>NZ_SCND01000353.1:0-6145 GCF_005503585.1 Pseudomonas sp. 2VD | reverse complement strand
TATCGAGTGGGCGTTGCGTCCGACTTCGGCGACCTCCCGGTTGAGCCGTTGGACCCGGCGCAGGACCCACAGCTCCAGGGCCAGGTAGCCGACCAGGAAAGCGCCCAGCGCGACCAGCAGGGAGGCGCCGAGGAAGAAGTTGATGGCCTTCTCGCCCTGGATGTAGAGCAGGCGTCTCTTGGTGATGTCGAAACGCAGCTGCGGCTCGCCGCTGGAACTCAGGTACTGCACCGAGACCTGCTGGACATGTTCGCCGATGAACCGCCGTGGGCTGAGCAGGGCCTGGTTGTGGGTACTGCCGCTGCGGCTGCGCAGCGGCTTCCAGGTGGAGTCGGTGGCGATGTTGGGCATCGGTTGCAGGTCGGCCTGCATCTGTTCGCGGAGGTTGGCCAGGCGTTCCCGGTCGAGGAAGTAGCCGGCGAGGATCGCGCCCTTCGCCGGCGCGCTACCCTGGTTGTTGCTGATAGGCACGCTGACCAGCAGGGTCGGCAGGTTGTCGACCAGCAGCAACTCGCTCAGGCTGTGGTCGGTGCGTCCGCGAAAGTCCAGCGCGCCGAGGCGGATGGCGCGTTGCTGCAGTGCCTCGAGCAGGGCCTGGTCGCTCGCCGAGGGGGCGCCGAAGAGCACGCGCTGGTCGGGCGCGGGCGGGGACCACTGCTTCAGTTGCAGGTGACCCCGGTCGTCGAGGAACAGGACGAAGTCGAATCCCAGGTCGTCGAGCATCTCGTGGTCGAGGTTTTCCTGTTCGAAGGTCTCGTTGGGGCGCTGGATGAAGTCGTAGCTGGCATCCCACCAGGCGTAGGTGCGAACGATGTCCAGGTGGCGCTTCAACTCGAAGTCCAGCCGGTTGTGCAGGACGGTGGCGCCCTCTTGCAGGCGTTGCTGGTCCTCTCGGTCGAAACGGCTCAGCAGGATGCTTTCCGACAAGAGCCAGATACCGCCGAGACTGGCGGCCAGCAACGGCAGGAACAGCCAGAGCAGGCGTGTGCGTAGGGGCATGCGGTGAGGACGGGTAATGGACGACAGCATGAGTCTAGCCGCAGGTTGAGAGCATAGGCGGACTCTATCGTGCGAATTGAAATTCGACATTTCAATGTATCGTCGTGGCTGGGTAACCTGCGCTGCATATTCTTCCGGGAGCCTGGCGTCGCCAGGCGCAACCCAACCTTCTAGGAGCCTCGACGATGAGCGTACTGGTCAACAAGCAAGCCCCCGACTTCACTGCCGCCGCGGTCCTCGGCGACGGTTCCATCGTCGATGCGTTCCAGCTTTCCAGCCTGCGCGGCAAGTACGTCGTGCTGTTCTTCTGGCCGCTCGACTTCACTTTCGTCTGCCCCTCGGAAATCATCGCCCACAACAACCGCATGGATAAGTTCCGCGAGCTGGGCGTCGAGGTGGTCGGTGTCTCCATCGACTCGCAGTTCACCCATCACGCCTGGCGCAGCACGCCGGTGGAGAAGGGCGGCATCGGCGCAGTCGAGTTCACCATGGTCGCCGACGTCAAGCACGAGATCACCCGCGCCTACGGCATCGAGCACGAGGACGGCGTGGCCTTGCGTGCTTCGTTCCTGATCGACCGCGCCGGGGTGGTCCAGCACCAGGTGGTGAACAACCTGCCGCTGGGGCGCGAGGTGGACGAGATGGTGCGTCTGGTCGAGGCCCTGCAGTTCACCGAGGAACACGGCGAGGTCTGCCCGGCCGGCTGGCGCAAGGGCCAGAAAGGCATGAAGGCGAGCGCCGAGGGCGTGGCCTCGTACCTGGCCGAGAACGCCGAGGCTCTGTGATCCCGATGGCGGGCGCGAAGTGTGCCCGACCGACCTTTTTCCGGGGCGACCGCTCCTTCCAAGCCTTCCCCATGTGCTTTGGTGGCCCCGTTTTTATTCGCGCCGACGCTGATGTCGGCAGGAGTCCGACGAGATGCCCGATACCCTCCGCCACGCCCGAGTGATCATTCTCGGTTCCGGTCCCGCCGGTTACAGCGCGGCTGTCTACGCCGCGCGCGCCAACCTCAAGCCGCTGCTGATCACCGGCATGCAGGCCGGCGGCCAGTTGACCACCACCACCGAGGTCGACAACTGGCCGGGCGATCCCCACGGCCTGACCGGCCCGGCACTGATGCAGCGGATGCAGGAGCACGCCGAGCGCTTCGAGACCGAGATCGTCTTCGACCACATCCATGCCGTGGACCTGGCCGGCAAGCCGTTCACCCTGCGCGGCGACAATGGCACCTACACCTGCGACGCACTGATCGTCGCCACCGGTGCCAGCGCGCGCTACCTGGGGTTGCCGTCGGAGCAGGCGTTCATGGGCAAGGGCGTGTCGGCCTGCGCCACCTGCGACGGTTTCTTCTACCGCAACCGCGAAGTGGCGGTGATCGGCGGCGGCAATACCGCTGTCGAAGAGGCCCTGTACCTGGCCAACATCGCCAGCCGGGTGACCCTGGTGCATCGTCGCGAGACCTTCCGCGCCGAGAAGATCCTCCAGGACAAGCTGCAGGCGCGGGTCGCCGAAGGCAAGATAGTGCTCAAGCTCAACGCCGAGGTCGATGAGGTGCTTGGCGACACGATGGGCGTCACCGGAGTGCGCCTGAAGACCCGCGATGGTGGCAGCGAGGAGATCGCCGTGGATGGCATGTTCGTCGCCATCGGCCATACTCCCAATACCTCGCTGTTCGAAGGGCAACTGGCCCTGAAGGACGGCTACCTGGTGGTCAACGGCGGGCGCGAAGGCAACGCCACCGCGACCAACGTACCGGGTGTGTTCGCCGCCGGCGACGTGGCCGACCACGTCTACCGCCAGGCGATCACCTCGGCCGGCGCCGGCTGCATGGCCGCGCTGGATGTGGAGCGCTATCTCGATTCGCTCTGATGAGAAGACAGCCCTGAGTGCTGCGTGCAAGGAAGGCCCCGCTTCGGCGGGGCTTTTCTTTGTCCGTTCGGAAAGCCGCGGGCAGTGGGTCGTCCGGTTACGCATCCGCCGACGGCGGACATCGGGGCCGAGCGGCGTACCGGCAGAACACGACTTAAGGACGGCGGACTGCGAATAGAGCAATTGCTCTAGCCGGCCTAGAATCCAGACGCTTCATCCTTCCCACGACAAGACAATAGAAGGAGCGTCATCCATGTTTCTCAGCCCTAGCGCGATCTGCCTGCTCGGCCTGATCGCCTGGACCCTGTTGCTGGTCTTCCTGCTGGTCAGCCAGCGCGGCCTGCTGGTACTCGGCGGGCGGATGGCGGTGAACGCCTTCGCCGCCGATGGCAGCAACACGCCTGGCGGTTTCGGCCAGCGGCTGGTGCGAGTCCATGCCAACTGCGTGGAGAACCTGCCGCTGCTGGCCGGCGCGCTGCTCTACGCGATCGCCAGCGGGCAGAGCAGCCTGACCGACCCGTTGGCGCCACTGGTGCTCGGCGCCCGGCTGTTCCAGTCGCTGATGCACCTGGTCAGCACCTCCGCGCTGTTCGTCTGGCTGCGTTTCGCCGGCTTCTTCGTGCAGTTGCTGGTACTCGCCTGGTGGCTGCTGCTCCTCGCGGGGCTGGCCTAGCGGCGCCGGCTCAGTCGCCGGCGGCCAGTTGCTCGGCGAATACCTCGCGGTCGACGTTCGCTCCGCTGAGGATCAGGCCTACCTTCAGCCCCTTCAGGCGCTCGCGCTCCTGCCAGGCGGCGGCCAGCGCCGCCACCCCGGCGCCCTCGGCGACGTTGTGGGTGCTGGTGAAGCACAGGCGCATGGCCGCGCCGATCTCCCTGTCGCTGACCCGCACCAGGCGATCGGCGCCGGCCAGGATCATTTCCAGCGCGCTCGGGTCCGGCGTACTGCACGCCATGCCGTCGGCCAGGCGGGTGTCGACCGGGTGGCTGATCGCCGTGCCGGCCTCGAACGACAGGGCGTAGGCCGGCGCATGGGCGGACACCACGCCGACGATGCGGGTCTTCAGGCCCAGCGCGTCGCGCGCGGCGATCAGGCCGCAGATGCCCGAACCCATACCGATCGGCACGTAGACTTCGTCAAGGTCGGCCAGCGCGGCGAACAACTCCAGGCTGTAGCTGGCGACCCCGGCCACCAGCCAGGGATGGAACGCCGGAATCAGGTGCAGGCCTTCGTGCCGGGCGCGCTCGGCGGCGTATTCGCGGGAGGCCTGGAAGTCCTCGCCATGCTCGATCAGCTCCGCGCCGAGGCTGCGCATCGCCGCGTTCTTCTCGCGGCTGTTGCCGTGCGGCACGACGATGATCGGCTGGATGCCGTAGCGGCTCGCCGAGAAGGCCACCGACTGGCCGTGGTTGCCGCGGGTGGCGCTGATCACGCCGGCCGGCCGCTCACCCTGGTGCGCCAGGTGGTGGAAATACACCAGGCCGCCGCGCAGCTTGAAGGCCCCCACCGGCAGGTGGTTCTCGTGCTTCATCCACACTTCGCAACCCAGTGCCTCGCATAGCAGTGGCCAGCGTATCTGCGGCGTCGGCGGCAGGCTCTGGTGGACGATGGCGGCGGCTTGTTGGAGGGAGGCGAGAGAAAAAGGCATGCGTGGTTTCCCCGTGCTGGTGGTCGGACCAGCCTAGGGAGCGCACGGCAGATTGAACAGGCACACGTAGCCAGGGTTTCGCCGGGGGACTGTACCGTTGCGCGGATTCGCCGTCTCGCGGCGGGTGCCTGGCGGCGAAAACGACTGCCGCCCGGAGCGGGCGGCAGTCGAGGGCGTTACAGCAGGGTCCAGGCGTCCTGCCAGGCCATGCCCTTGCCCGGGGCGTAGTAGAGGTCCCAGCCCTTGCACCAGCCGGAGTTCGGGTAGGGCTTGCACTGGTAGCGCTTGCCATCGGCACCGCGCACTACGGTCCCGGCGTCGTATTGCTGCAGGCCTTGCGGATAGTCGAAGTCGACCTTGCCGTCGCCGCCCGGCTGCTCGCCGCCGCCCTCGACCGGCAGTTCGATGTCGACCTGGAAGCGGTAGCCGGCCTGGCGCACGTAGACCTGGTTGTCCTGCGAGCTGGCCACCGGGCTGACCGCCCCGTAGGCATCCAGCACGCCGACGTTGACCAGGGTGGAGTCCTGGTTGACCTTCTGCGCCAGCGCCAGCGGCCATTGCTTGGCACCGTTGTTGCCCTGGGCCAGGGTCAGGCTGTGACGCTGGGCGTCGCGGCCCTGGGCATCGAACAGGCGCAGGGTGACGGTGGCACCGGCCGGCAGGTCCTGCTGCGCGCGCAGGTTGCCCAGCGCTTGCCAGGGGTTGGCGACGGCGCCGCTGAAGCTCACGTCGATGCAGGCGTAGAAGGCTTCCGGGCTGTCCGAGCGCTGCCAGACGTTATAGATCACATGCTTGCCGGTCTTGCCCTGGGGCAGCGGGCAGTTCATCCGGTAGGTGCCGTTCTCCAGCTTGACGCTGGTGATCGAGCAGAACGGCGCGGGTTCCAGGTCGCTCCAGGCCAGCGGCTTCTCGGGGTTGTAGCCGTCCTTGGTGATGTAGAAGTCGAAGTAGCGGGTGGCGTGCGGCGCGCTGGCCTTGTAGACGAACTGGAAGTTGCCGCTGGCGTCCGGCGCGATGGCAGTGCTGGGCCAGTCGCTGCGAGCCAGGTTCAGGCCCTTGAACAGTGCCTTGCCGGCGCCGCAGAGCTGGCCGTCGGGGACCACCGCCTGGTGGTTGCCGTTGGCGTTGCCCTGGTTGACGCCATTCCAGTCGTACAGCGCCTGGGTGCCGCCGGCGGCGACGGCGGCCTTGCAGGCGGCCGACTTGGGATTCTCCGGACCTTCGAGGAAGCAGCCGTAGACCCGACTGGGCGGCGTTTCCATCGAGCCGTGGGCATGGGCTGCCTGGGGCAGGAACAGGGCGAGGGTGAGTGGCAGGAGTGCCAGGGTGGCTGAGTAGTGTTTCATGACAAGTCCTTTTTTCCAGAACCGGATTCATTTCGAAGCGGGCTGATCCTAGCCCTCGGTGCCGGTTTGAGGTCCCTACCAAATGTGACGGGCCGGTCAGATTCGCTACCCATTCCTGATGGATGTCGCGGAATGCAAAGCGGTCGGCACCCGCACTGTGAGCCGGTAGAGGCAGGCAAAGGGCCGCCATGGGGGCGGGGAAGGGAAGCCGGCGGGAAGGTGGCGCACCTGTCAGAACGATCAGTGTCCGCGCCCGGCCGCAGCCGGGCGCGGACACTGATCGTT
>NZ_SCND01000352.1:0-6147 GCF_005503585.1 Pseudomonas sp. 2VD | reverse complement strand
GGAGCAATGGGTGGTCCACCACCTGACCCTGGCCGGCCACGACCTGCTCGACCGCCTGCGCCAGGAAAGCGCGGCGGCCGCCGTGCCGGTACGCAAGAGCGCCTGAGAAAACCCCGCAAGCACCGGCCTGCAGCGGCGGGCCGGAAGGAAGCCCGGCGATGCCCGACAGCCAAGACCAGACCCCAAGTGCGGTCCAGACTCTGAAAGCCAGCATCCTCGCCAAACTGCGCTACAGCGTCGGCCGCGACCCATCCACCGCCTGCCCGCACGACTGGTTCGAAGCGGTGGCCCTGGCGGTGCGCGACCACATCATCGACCACTGGGAGGAGGCCACCCCGCAAGGTGAAGCGCCCGCGCGCAAGCGGGTCTACTACCTGTCCCTGGAGTTCCTCATCGGTCGCCTGTTGCTGGACAACCTCGGCAACCTCGGGCTGCTCGAGGAAACCCGCCAGGCCCTTGCCGAGCTGGGCGTCGACCTGCAGCGGATCGTTGCCCTGGAGCCGGACGCGGCGCTCGGCAACGGCGGCCTCGGACGCCTGGCGGCATGCTTCATGGAAAGCATGGCCAGCCTCGACATTCCCGCGCATGGCTATGGCATCCGCTACGAGCATGGCCTGTTCCGCCAGGTGCTGACCGACGGCTGGCAGCAGGAGCAGACCGAGACCTGGCTGGACTTCGGCAATCCCTGGGAGTTCGAACGACCCGAGGTCAGCTACTACATCGACTTCGGCGGCAGCGTGCAGGTCGACAGCGAGCACAGTGGCCGAGCCATCTGGCGGCCGGACGAGCGGATCCGGGCGATCGCCTACGACACGCCGATCGTCGGCTGGCGGCGTGCCAGCGTCAATACCCTGCGCCTGTGGCGCGCCCGCGCCGAGGAAGACCTGCAACTGGACCGTTTCAACGCCGGCGACCATATCGGCGCGGTGGTCGACGTGGTCAAGGCGGAGAGCATCTCGCGGGTGCTGTATCCGGCCGACAGCACCGAGGCCGGTCAGGAACTGCGCCTGCGCCAGGAGTACTTCTTCGTCTCAGCCTCGCTGCAGGACCTGCTCGACCGCCACCTGCGCCATCATCACGACCTGCGTAGCCTGCCGGAACAGGTGGCGATCCAGCTCAACGACACCCACCCGGCGATCGCCGTCGCCGAGCTGATGCGGCAACTGGTGGACGTGCACCAATTGGCCTGGCCGGACGCCTGGGCGCTGAGCGTGGCGACCTTGTCCTACACCAACCACACGCTGCTCCCGGAAGCTCTGGAATCCTGGCCGGTGGCGCTGATGGAGCGCCTGTTGCCGCGCCACATGCAGATCATCTACCTGATCAATGCCTTCCATATAGACGCGCTGCGTGCCCAGGACATCCACGACTTCGACCTGTTGCGTTCGGTCAGCCTGATCGAGGAGGGCCACGGCCGACGGGTGCGCATGGGCAACCTGGCGTTCCTCGGTTCGCACCAGATCAACGGGGTATCGGCATTGCACACCGAGCTGATGCGCGAAACCGTGTTCCATGACCTGCATCGCCTCTATCCGCAGCGCATCAGCAACAAGACCAACGGCGTGTCGTTCCGCCGCTGGCTGTTCCAGGCCAACCCGGGGTTGACCGAGCTGCTGGTGGAGACCCTCGGCGCCGACCTGCTGGACACCCCGGAACGGCGCCTGCCTGACCTCGAGGAACACGTCGAGGACGCCAGGCTGCGGGCGCGCTTCGCCGAGCAGCGCCGGCAGAACAAGACCGCCCTGGCGCGCCTGGTGCTGGACAGCCTCGGCGTGGCGATCGAACCGGAAGCGCTGTTCGATGTGCATATCAAGCGTATCCACGAATACAAGCGGCAGTTGCTCAACCTGCTGCACACCGTGGCGCTGTACCAGGAGATCCGCAACGACCCGACCGCCGACCGCGTGCCGCGGGTGAAGATCTTCGCCGGCAAGGCTGCCGCCAGCTACCACCAGGCCAAGCTGATCATCAAGCTGGCCAACGACATCGCCCGCACCATCAACGACGACCCCACCGTGCGCGGCCTGCTCAAGCTGGTGTTCCTGCCCAACTACAACGTCAGCCTGGCCGAGGCGATCATTCCCGCGGCGGACCTCTCCGAGCAGATTTCCACCGCCGGGCTCGAGGCCTCCGGGACCAGCAACATGAAGTTCGCCCTCAACGGCGCGCTGACCATCGGCACCCTGGACGGCGCCAACGTCGAGATGAGCCAGCGGATCGGCCTGGAACACATGTTCATCTTCGGCCTCAGCGCCCAGCAGGTGGAGCAGCGCCGGCAAGCCGGGGAGCTGGAGATGGGCGGGGTGATCGCGGCCTCGCCGCGGCTGGAGGAAGCCCTGGAGGCGATCCGCAGTGGGCTGTTCTCGGCCGACGACCGCAGCCGCTACGAAGGGCTGGTGGACGGCCTGGTGCACGACGACCGCTTCATGCTCTGCGCCGACTTCGAGGCCTACTGGCATGCGCAGTGCCGGGTCGAGGAAGTCTGGCGCGAGCCCGATCGCTGGTGGCGCTCGGCGTTGCTCAACGTGGCGCGGATCGGCTGGTTCAGCGCCGACCGGACGATCAGCGAATACGCCCGGGATATCTGGAAGCTATGAAGGGCCTTACCAGAAGCCGGCCGGGTGACGGCGTTCGGGGCCCTCCAGGCGAAGGTCGAAGGCGCGGCGGAAGAATACCGCCAGCTCGCTGTCCAGCACCATCGGGTTGATCGACGCCAGCTCGGCCGGCAGGCTGTGCCATTCCTGGGCCCCGGCCAGGTACTGGCGATGGATGACCCGCTCGCCGGGAATCGCCAGCAGGCTGTAGTGGCTTTTCTCGCCTCCCGGCTCGCCGACTTCCAGGCGCAGGCGAGGATGGCCGTCCTCGTCGAGGTCGAGGTCCACGTTGCAGTCCAGGCCGTAGCTGCGCGCCTCTTCGCAGGAGTCGACGAAAAGCGGTTTCGCCACCTGTTCGACGAGAGAAATGAAATAGTGCTGGAATCGCACTTCGTCACTGTTTTCCATGGCGAGTTCCATTTGTTTTAAAGTTCGACGATTAATTATTGAATGGGTCTATCGGAATGTCAGGGATTGCAATAGAAAAGAATAATTAAGTGCCTCCGCCTGGGTCTTCTTCGGTATTCGCTCCATGATATTCGGGGTAGGGTTCCTGATCGCTGTCTCCCGGTTCGAAATTCCATTCATGGCAATCGCGATCGGGTTCTTCGTTGCTTACCACGGGATCGCTGTAGGCCGGATGCTCGTAGGGTTTCATGGTGCTCCTCCGAGATGTGCGGGCTTTCATCTGACGCAATTCTGGGATTTCTGTCAATGCTGGCAATGGAATAAGGCAAGGATCTTTGAACCCTATGGATTGCGCTCGAAACATGCTGGCAAAACGCTTCGCTTTCATTCGCTGAAAATAATCTGAACCCCTGGCGAAACACCCTCTCAGAGTTAGGGCATGCGCAACGCATGCGTCCATGAAATCTGTTCTGAAGAGATTATTCGGAGGAAATAGAAATGGCACAGCATCAAGGTGGTAAAGGCAACTTCGCGGAAGACCCGAAACGTGCTTCGGAGGCCGGCAAGAAGGGCGGCCAGGCCAGCGGCGGCAACTTCAAGAACGATCCGCAGCGGGCCTCCGAGGCTGGCAAGAAAGGTGGCCAGCGCAGCCACGGCGGGAACTGATAACCGCGCAGTGAAGTGAATGGGGCGGAGCAGGGAGGCATCCGCCCCATTTTCATGCCCAGGATGAGGAGAGGAAACCGATGAGCGAGCAGAACAACGAGCAGCGCAGCCAGGCGGCCGGCACCGACACCGTCGACCGTGGCAACAGCAACGCCAAGCTGGAACAGCTGGAGGCCTATCGCGAGGACGCCACCGGAGAGGCCCTGAGCACCAATACCGGCACCCGCATCGCCGATAACCAGAACACCCTGAAGGCCGGCGAGCGCGGACCGTCGTTGCTCGAAGACTTCATCATGCGCGAGAAGATCACCCACTTCGACCACGAGCGCATTCCCGAGCGCGTGGTCCACGCTCGTGGCTCGGCGGCGCATGGCTACTTCGAGGCCTACGAGGACCTCAGCGACCTGACCAAGGCCGGCTTCCTCGCCGAGGCGGGCAAGCGTACCCCGGTCTTCGTGCGTTTCTCCACCGTGCAGGGGCCGCGCGGGTCCGCGGATACGGTGCGTGACGTACGCGGCTTCGCCGTGAAGTTCTATACCGACGAAGGCAACTTCGACCTGGTCGGCAACAACATGCCGGTGTTCTTCATCCAGGATGCGATCAAGTTCCCGGACTTCGTCCATGCGGTGAAACCCGAACCGCACAACGAGATTCCCACCGGAGCGTCTGCCCACGACACCTTCTGGGACTTCGTTTCGCTGACCCCGGAGTCGGCGCACATGGTCATGTGGCTGATGTCCGATCGCGCCATTCCGATCGCCTACCGCAACATGCAGGGCTTCGGCGTGCACACCTTCCGCCTGGTCAACGCGGCCGGCGAGAGCGTGCTGGTCAAGTTCCACTGGCGACCGAAGTCCGGGACCTGCTCGCTGGTCTGGGACGAGGCGCAGAAGCTCGCCGGCAAGGACCCCGACTTCAACCGGCGGACCCTCTGGGAGGACATCGAGAAGGGCGACTATCCCGAATGGGAACTGGGCCTGCAGGTGATCCCGGAGAACCAGCAGGACAGCTTCGACTTCGACCTGCTCGACCCCACCAAGCTGGTGCCCGAGGAGTTGGTGCCGGTAAGGGTGGTGGGACGGATGGTACTCAACCGCAACCCCGACAATTTCTTCGCCGAGACCGAACAGGTGGCGTTCCACGTCGGCCACCTGGTCCCCGGAATCGACTTCACCAACGACCCGCTGTTGCAGGGTCGGCTGTTCTCCTATACCGACACCCAACTGCTGCGCCTGAGCGGGCCGAACTTCAACGAAATCCCGATCAACCGCCCGCTGTGTCCGTTCCACAACAACCAGCGCGACGCGCCGCACCGGCAGACCATCAACCGCGGCCGGGCTTCCTATGAACCGAACTCGATCGACGGCGGCTGGCCGAAGGAAACCCCGCCGGCGGCGCGCAACGGCGGCTTCTCCAGCTACCACGAGCCGGTCAGCGGCAGCAAGCTGCGCAAGCGCGCCGACTCCTTCGCCGATCATTTCAGCCAGGCCGCTTTGTTCTGGCACAGCATGAGCGAGGCCGAGCAGGCGCATATCGTCGCCGCCTACAGCTTCGAACTGTCCAAGGTCGAGCGGCAATCGATCCGTGAGCGCGAAGTCAACCAGATACTCCTCAACATCGATCCGCAACTGGCCGCCAGGGTCGCGGCGAACGTCGGTGTGCAGCTCGCCGCGCCGGCCAACCCGGCACCGCAGCCGAAGCCGTCGCCGGCGCTGAGCCAGATGAACCTGCTGTCCGGCGACATCCGTTCGCGCAAGGTGGCGATCCTGATCGCCGACGGCGTCGCCGAGAGCGACGTCAGCGACCTGCGCGACGCGCTCCGCCAGGAGGGCGCGGACGCCAAGCTGATCGCGCCCAGCGCTTCGCCGGTGCAGGCTGAAAACGGCGCCGAACTGAGCCCTGAGGGAACCTGGGACGGCCTGCCGTCGGTAGCCTTCGACGCGGTCTTCGTGCCTGGCGGCGCGGCCAGCAGCCAGGCCATCGGCGCTGACGGGCGCGGCCTGCACTACCTGCTGGAAGCCTACAAGCACCTGAAGCCAGTGGCCTTCGCCGGCGATGCCCAGGCGCTGGCCAGCCAGCTTTCGTTGCCTGGCGACCCCGGCGTGGTGCTCGGCGCCACGGCCACCGATGTCTTCCCCGGCCTGCGCCAGGCATTGATGCAGCACCGGATCTGGCAGCGCGAGGCGGCGACCAAGGCGATCCCCGCCTGAGGAGCGCCGCTGGCGAATCCGATCGCACCTTCCCGTCGTCTCGTCGGTCACAGCTGGAAAGGGCGGCTGGCCGAGCGATTCGGCGGGAGGACCCGGATGACCTTGCGTTGCCTGATAGGCGGTTGCGACTGGTGCCGGCAACCGGCGTTGCGACTGGGTGAGGAAACCTTCGACTGCGAGCGCTGCCTGCGTTGCGGTGCCCTGCGCTACAGCGAGATACAACGCCGATGAGCGCCTGGGAGACGTTGTGGAAGATCCTCGGCGAGGAG
>NZ_SCND01000351.1:0-6192 GCF_005503585.1 Pseudomonas sp. 2VD | reverse complement strand
GCGCGTAGCTGAGCAGGGCAGTGTTGTTGCTGGTGACGTCGGCCTGGTCGATGCGCAGCAGGGTGTGGCCGAACATCGACGACGGGCTGTTCAGGTAGGCCGCGGGGAACACCAGCACCGCGCTGTGCGGGTTGATGTCGCGGTACCAGTTGTCGTATTCGCCGCACTGCGGCTGCGGCAGGTCGTCGAGTTGCAGTTGCTGGCGCAGCCAGCGGGTGCGCGCCGGGTAGACGCACTGGGCATGCTTGTCGCCAAGGCTGGGCGAGGCATAGAGCGCCTTTAGCGTGGCCGCCAGTTCGGCGTCCGGGTGGCTCTCGCCGTTGTCGGCGAGGAAGAACCGCTCGTCGTCGACGTAGCTGCGCCAACCGCCGAGCTTGCCGCGTTCGTAGTGGCCGAGGGCGATCCAGTAGGGATCGGCGGCCAGTTGCTGGAGGCGGGCCTCGGGAACCGTGGGCGCAGCCAGAAGGGGGGAGCAGGCGCACAGCGCCATCCAGGGCAACAGGCGTTTCGGCATCGGCAAGGCTTAATGCTTGGGGAAAGGGGCCTGCCCGCGAACGGGCAGGCGGCGAGGCTCAGGCCTGCTCGGCGTACTTGGCCAGGCGGGCGTCCTGTTTCAGGATCGCCTGGGTGTTGGCATAGACGTCGGCGGCGGTGGCGTCGGACTTGTTGAAGATCTCGGAGAAATGCTCGTGGGTGACGGCGGCGAAGTGCTCGCGGTCCTGCGGTTGCACGCCCAGCACCACGGCATAGGTGGTCAGCGCTTCGCCATTGCCCTTGGCCATGTCTTCGGACAACTCGTCCATCATGCTGCCGAGCACCAGCAGGGGCTTGCCGCCATAGGACAGCGCGCCGTTGGTATGGCAGCCGTTGGTGCCGGTGGTCATGCCGAAGGTGTTGTTGCCGGAAGTGCCGTTGGTGGTCGCCGCGACCACGTGGGTGGCCACGCCGCGCTGGCCTTTGAAGAGCATGTTGCCCCAGCCGCAGCCGGCGCCGCCGGGAGCGTCGGCGAAAGCGTTGAAGGAGGCGGCGGCGAACAGGGTACCGAGCAGAATCCGTTTCATCGTTTGTTCTCTCTTGAGGTGGATCGGAGCCATCTGGAGCGGGCCAGCGACGCCGTGAGCTTTTCGGAATGCCACCGGGGTGTCAAGGCACCGAATGGGTGGCAGCGCGCAATGCCGGGCGAAAATTGACCGGCGTCAGCGGCAATCCGCTTGGAACCGTCCAGACTTGGGAAAGTTCTGGTCGGTCTGAGCGAAACCGGCCTTGGTCAGCCGTTCCTCATGCAGGAGGTGGATATGAGCGCTTTCGACCCCGCTACCGCCCTGGAAACCCTGGCGACCGAGTACGCGGCACGCGCCGCGGCGATCCGTCGGGACCTGGCGCGCAGCCATTCGCCGGACTTCGCCGAGCAGGCGGTGCAGCGCCAGAACGACGAAGTGCTCGAAGGCCTGCTCGCCGAGGCGGAGGCGGGGATGCGTCAGGTCGGCCTGGCCCGCCTGCGCCTGGCGGAAGGTCGCTACGGCTACTGCGAGCGCTGCGGCGAGGCCATCGAACCGGCGCGCCTGGCCGCCCTGCCTGCGGCGGAATACTGCCTGCGCTGCGCCGACCTGGTACATCGGTGAGATAGCGCCATCCGCGCCTTGTCAGTGGCGCGAGGCTGGGGGGAGAATGCGGGCGACGACACCCCGCGGCGATCTGCCGCCCGATGCAAGGATTCCCGATGCCCGATTCCGTCGCTGCCGGCCTGCGCCTGGCGCCAGAAGAACTGACCCGCCCGTTCGCTCCCGAGCAATTCGCCTTCGACACCACCGATGACCTGGAGCCCTTCCGCGGCGTGCTGGGCCAGGAGCGTGCGGTCGAGGCGCTGCAGTTCGGTGTGGCGATGCCGCGTCCGGGTTACAACGTATTCGTCATGGGCGAGCCGGGGACCGGACGCTTCTCCTTCGTCAAACGCTATCTGCAAGCCGAGGGCAAGCGCGTCGCCACGCCCTCCGACTGGGTCTACCTGAACAATTTCGACGAGCCGCGCGAACCTCGGGTGATCGAGCTGCCGCCGGGCAGCGCGACCGAATTCAGCGCCGACATCGACCGTCTGATCGACAACCTGATGTCGACCTTCCCGGCGGTCTTCGAGCATCCGGCCTACCAGCAGAAGAAGAACGCCGTCGACCGCGCTTTCAACCAGCGCTACGACCGCGCCCTGGACTCGGTGGAGCGGCGCGCCCTGGAGAAGGACGTGGCGCTGTACCGCGACAGCGCCAACGTCGCCTTCACCCCGATGAAGGACGGCAAGGCCCTCGACGAGGCCGAATTCGCCCAGTTGCCCGAAGCCGAGCGCGAGCGTTTCCACAAGGATATCGCCGCCCTCGAGGAGTACCTCAACGAGGAACTGGCGAGCCTGCCGCAGTGGAAGCGCGAGTCGAGCAACCAGTTGCGCGAGCTCAACGAGGAAACCATCACCCTGGCCCTGCAGCCCCTGCTGGCGCCTCTGGTGGAGAAGTACAACAACAACCCGGGCGTCTGCGCCTACCTGCAGGCGATGCAACTGAACCTGCTGAAGACCGTGGTCGACCAACTGGTCGACGACAGCCGCACCGACGCCCAGCGCAAGCAAGGGCTGATCGAGCAGTACGCGCCGAACCAGGCCATCGTCCACCACGCGACCAGCGGCGCGCCGGTGGTGTTCGAGTCGCACCCGACCTACGACAACCTGTTCGGCCGCATCGAGTACAGCTCGGACCAGGGGGCGCTCTACACCAGCTACCGGCAGTTGCGTCCGGGGGCGCTGCACCGGGCCAACGGCGGCTTCCTGATCCTGGAAGCGGAAAAGATGCTGGGCGAGCCGTTCGTCTGGGACGCGCTCAAGCGTGCCCTGCAGTCGCGCCAGTTGAAGATGGAGTCGCCGCTGGCCGAACTCGGCCGCCTGGCTGCGGTTTCCCTGACCCCCCAGGTGATCCCGCTGCAACTGAAGGTGATCATCATCGGCTCGCGGCAGATCTACTACACCCTGCAGGACCTCGACCCGGACTTCCAGGAGATGTTCCGGGTGCTGGTGGACTTCGACGAGGACATCCCGCTGGGCGAGGACAGCCTCGAACAGTTCGCCCAGTTGCTCAAGACGCGCACCTCGGAAGAGGGCATGGCGCCCCTCAGCGGCGCGGCGGTGGCGCGACTGGCGACCTACAGCGCGCGCCTGGCCGAGCACCAGGGGCGGCTTTCGGCACGGATCGGCGACCTGTTCCAGTTGGTCAGCGAAGCCGATTTCATCCGTCAGCTGGCGAACGAGGAGGTGATCCAGCTCGGCCACATCGAGCGTGCCCTCAAGGCCAAGCAGACCCGCACCGGACGAGTGTCGGCGCGGATCCTCGACGACATGCTGGCGGGGATCATCCTGATCGACACCGCTGGCGCCGCGGTCGGCAAGTGCAACGGACTGACCGTGCTGGAGGTGGGCGACTCGGTGTTCGGCGTGCCGGCGCGGATTTCCGCGACCGTCTATCCGGGCAGCAGCGGCATCGTCGACATCGAGCGCGAGGTCAACCTCGGCCAGCCGATCCACTCCAAGGGCGTGATGATCCTCACCGGCTACCTGGGTAGCCGCTACGCCCAGGAGTTCCCCCTGGAAATCTCCGCCAGCATCGCCCTGGAACAATCCTACGGCTACGTGGACGGCGACAGCGCCTCGCTCGGCGAGGTCTGCACGCTGATCTCAGCACTGTCGCGGACGCCCTTGAAGCAGTGCTTCGCCATTACCGGCTCGATCAACCAGTTCGGCGAGGTGCAGGCGGTCGGCGGCGTCAACGAGAAGATCGAGGGCTTCTTCCGCCTCTGCGAAGCGCGCGGCCTGACCGGCGAGCAGGGCGTGATCATCCCGCGCGCCAACGTCACCACCCTGATGCTCGACGAGCGCGTATTGCAGGCGGTGCGCGCCGGGCAGTTCCACGTCTACGCGGTGCGTGAGGTGGACGAGGCGCTGGCGCTGCTGGTGGGCAAGCCGGTCGGTGCCCAGGACGAGAAGGGACGCTTCCCGAAAGGCAGCGTGAACGATCTGGTCGTGGCGCGCTTGCAGGAGATATCCGAACTCGGCATGGAAGAGGACGACAAGGAAAAGGACAAGCCGGCGGAGAAAGAGACCGTCGCGGCGAAGGACAAGGCCGCGGCGAAGAAGGACTGAGTCCGGCGCGTTGCCGGAACCTGCCGAGGGCGGGGCTGGAAAGCCCCGCCCTCGTGCGTTTCAGCCCTGTGGACAAGTTCCCGCCGGCGCTATGCGGAACCTGGCGGCAGGTGTAGGCTCAAAACTGGGAACCCCCGTGAGGATGCCGCCATGCCGCGTAACCTCTGCCTCATCCGCCCTTGTCTGGGGCTGACCACGCGAATCGAATGCGTGGTCAGGCCGCTGGCCGGAGAGAACGGACTCTGGACCCTGCTTTGCGCCGCCGGCATGTCCGGCTCCCAGCCTTCGGCGATCAAGGCCCAGGGCCCCTTCCACGGACCGCTGGTGGCCGAAGGGGTGTTGCAGGCGATTGCCGACTGCCTGGCCCAGCAAGGCTATATCGAAGCCGTCGACCCGCCGATCTGGCGCCTGCACCTGCAGGGCGAACTGCGCCGACTCAATGGCGAACGACGGCCGCATGTCGGCGACTACCTGTTTCGCCCGGAATCCTGAGCGGCGCCTGGGCAAAGCCTGAGCAATCCGGCCAAGGCCCCGTGCCATCATCGCTGGCGGGATCCATCCCGGCTCGGTGCACATATTTATCCACAGATTTTCTGGATAAAAACCGCCGGCCGCTGCGTTATACTCGCCGCCCCATTTCCCCCTGCACATACACACAAGAGACCATGGAACGCTTTTTCGAAAACGCCATGTACGCCTCGCGCTGGCTGCTGGCTCCCATCTACATGGGCCTGTCGCTGGCGCTGCTGGCGTTGACCATCAAGTTCTTCCAGGAAATATTCCACGTCATCCCGAACATCTTCGCGATGGCCGAGGCCGACCTGATCCTGGTCCTGCTCTCGCTGATCGACATGGCTCTGGTCGGCGGCCTGCTGGTCATGGTGATGATCTCCGGCTACGAGAACTTCGTTTCGCAACTGGACATCGACGAAGGCAAGGAAAAGCTCAACTGGCTGGGCAAGATGGATTCCGGCTCGCTGAAGAACAAGGTGGCCGCCTCCATCGTGGCGATCTCTTCGATCCACCTGTTGCGCATCTTCATGGACGCGAAGAATGTGCCGGACAACAAGCTGATGTGGTACGTGATCATCCACATGACCTTCGTGCTCTCGGCGTTCGCCATGGGCTACCTGGATAAGCAGACCCGTCACTGACGACCCTCTCCAGTGTTTCGCTCGCGCCGCCCGGCCGTTGTAAAACGGACGGGCGGCGGCGTTTCCGGCTTGCGTTGCCTGTCGCCTGGGCAAGACTTTCCTGTGATATCGGGCGGACGCCGGGAGCGGGCGTCCTTCGCATCGTCGGGGCCTGGCGGCCGGACGATGCCGGGAATCGGGCCGGCGCTGTCGGGACCGAGGCGGTTGGCGGAAACCTGGAGGCTTCCGCTGCCTGCGCAACCTCGAGAGGTTCGCGATGAACATGCAGGATCTCGCCGGGCGGGTCCAGGCCGGACATATCGACGCCTTGCACCTGGTGTCGCTGGAGGGCGGCATCTATGTCCTGGAGGCGCAGATGGGCGACCGCGCCTATCCGGTGGAGGACGATCTCGGCCAGCCGGTCAGCCTGCGCTCCGTGGAGCATGCGCGCCAGGTACTGCGCGGGCTGGACAGGGTTCCGGTGGAGTTGGTGTGCGCCGATGTCGATGACGAGATGTGTGGCCTCCTGGCCGAGTCGGGTTCGTTTATCGGCGGGCTGCCGCTGTCGATCCGCCAGGGTTGAGCACAAGCGGCTGCGCTGGTAGGGGGGAAGGGCCTTCTGTGCTAGGCTGGCCGCCCTTTTTCGACCCCACAGCGGAGCAGCGCCATGAGCGAACTCAACCTGACCACTGACGAAGCCCGTGTCAGCTACGGCATCGGCCGTCAACTGGGCGACCAACTGCGCGAGAATCCGGTTCCGGGCATGACCCTGGACGCAGTCCTGGCCGGCCTGTCCGATGCGTTCGCAGGTATCGACAGCCGGGTTTCCGGCGAGGCGCTGTCGGCCAGCTTCCAGGTGATCCGCGAACGCATGCAGGCCGAAGC
>NZ_SCND01000350.1:0-6233 GCF_005503585.1 Pseudomonas sp. 2VD | reverse complement strand
ACCTGGAGGTGCGCAGCGGCGAGATCCTCGGTATCGCCGGGGCCGCCGGCAACGGCCAGGACGAGTTGCTTGCCCTGCTCAGCGGCGAAGTGCGCCTGCCGCGCGCCCAGGCCGAGCGCATCCGCCTCGGCGGCTGCGCCGGCGCGCACCTGGCGCCGGATGCGCGGCGCCGCGCCGGCCAGGCCTTCGTGCCCGCCGAGCGGCTGGGGCACGGCGCGGTGCCGGAGATGAGCCTGGCGGACAATGCGCTGCTCACCGCCTTCCAGCAGGGCCTGGTGAGGCGCGGGTTGGTCCGGCGGCGCAAGGTGCTGGCGCTGGCCGAGGAGATCATCCGCCGTTTCGCCGTGAAGGCCCCGGGTGCCGGGGCGCCGGCACGCAGCCTTTCCGGCGGCAACCTGCAGAAGTTCATCCTCGGCCGCGAGATCCTCCAGGCCCCGCGCCTGCTGGTGGCGGCGCATCCCACCTGGGGCGTGGACGTCGGCGCGGCGGCGCTGATCCACCGCGCGCTGATCGCCTTGCGCGATGCCGGTACGGCGATCCTGGTGGTCTCCGAGGACCTCGACGAGCTGTTCCTGCTCAGCGACCGCATCGCCGCGCTGTGTTCGGGTCGGCTGTGCCCGGCGATCGCCACCGCGAGCGCTTCGCCGCAGCAGGTCGGCGGCTGGATGGCCGGTCAATTCGAGGCGCCGGCGGCAGTCGCCGGCGCCGTTGCCCAAGGGAGCCTGTGATGCTGTTGTCCCTGGAACCGCGCGGCCGGCAGTCGCGCTGGATGCTGCTGGCCTCTCCGCTGCTGGCGGGGTTGCTGACCCTGGTCTGCGGCGCGCTGCTGTTCGCCTGTCTCGGCCACGATCCCTGGCAGACCCTGCATACCGTGCTGGTACAGCCGCTCAGCGACCTCTATGGGCTCGGCGAGCTGCTGGTCAAGGCCATGCCGATCCTGCTCTGTGCCCTCGGCCTGGCACTGGCCTACCAGGCGCGCGTGTGGAACATCGGCGCGGAGGGCCAGTTGCTGGTCGGCGCCCTGGCCGGCAGCGCGGTGGCGATCCAGTTGCTCGACTGGCAGAGCCGCTGGGCGCTGGCCTGGGTGCTGCTCGCCGGCACCGCTGCCGGGGCGCTCTGGGCCGGGTTCGCCGCCTGGCTGCGAACGCGCTTCAACGCCAACGAGATCCTGACCACCATCATGCTCAACTACATCGCGCTGAACCTGCTGCTGTACGGCGTGCACGGGCCGTTGAAGGACCCGGATGGCTTCAACTTCCCGCAGTCGGCGCTGTTCGGCGAGGCCAGCCGCCTGCCGGCGCTGTTCGAGGACAGCCGGGTGCACCTCGGCGCATTGTTCGGCCTGCTGGCGCTGGCGGCGGTCTGGGTGCTGGCGCAGCGCAGCTTCCTCGGTTTCCAGGTCCGCGTGCTCGGCCTCGACCGCCGCGCCGCCGGTTTCGTCGGTTTCCGCGAGAAGCGCCTGGTCTGGTTCGTGCTGCTGTTCTCCGGCGCGCTGGCAGGTCTGGCCGGCGTCTGCGAGGTCGCCGGGCCGATCGGCCAACTGGTGCCGCAGGTCTCGCCGGGCTACGGCTATGCGGCGATCACCGTGGCCTTCCTCGGCCGTCTCAATCCCTTCGGCATCCTCTGCGCCAGCCTGCTGATGGCGTTGCTCTACCTCGGCGGCGAGGCCGCGCAGATGAGCCTCAACCTGCCGTTGGCGCTGACCGGGCTGTTCCAGGGGATGATGCTGTTCTTCCTCCTCGCCTGCGACGTGCTGATCCTCTACCGCCCACGTTTGCACGGACGCTGGCGCAAGCGCCCGGCGCTGCGCGACGCCCTGGCCTGAGCCGAACCGCCGAGGAACCACGATGGATATCGATCTGCTCGACAACCTGCTGTTCGCCATGGTCCGCACCGGTACTCCGCTGCTGCTGGTGGCGCTGGGCGAACTGGTCTGCGAGAGAAGCGGGGTGCTCAACCTGGGCCAGGAGGGGATGATGCTGTTCGGCGCGGTGATCGGCTTCATGGTCGCCTTCTCCAGCGGCAGCCTGTGGCTCGGCGTGCTCCTCGCGGTGCTCGCCGGCATGCTGCTGGCGGCGCTGTTCGCCGGGGTCGCCCTGTACCTGAACGCCAACCAGGTGGCCTGCGGCCTGGCGCTGACCATCTTCGGCGTCGGCCTGTCGTCGTTCGTCGGCGCCGCCTGGGTCGGCAAGCCGCTGCAAGGGTTCGCCCCGCTGGCGCTGCCGGTGCTGGGCGAGTTGCCGCTGCTCGGGCGCATGCTGTTCGCCCAGGACGCGCTGGTCTACCTGAGCCTGGCGCTGTTCGCCGCGGTCGCCTGGATGCTCCTGCGCAGCCGCGCCGGGCTGGTTCTCCAGGCGGTCGGCGAGAACCCCGACGCGGCCAGCGCGATGGGCCTTCCGGTGCTGCGCGTGCGCACCCTGGCGGTGCTCTTCGGTGGCGCCATGGCCGGCCTGGCCGGTGCCTACCTGTCGCTGGCCTACACGCCGATGTGGGCGGAGAACATGACCGCCGGACGTGGCTGGATCGCCCTGGCGCTGGTGGTCTTCGCCAGTTGGCGGGTGTTCCGCGTGCTGCTCGGTGCCTGGTTGTTCGGCCTGGCCAGCATCCTGCACCTGGTGGCCCAGGGGATCGGGCTGTCGATTCCGGCCAACCTGCTGGCGATGCTGCCCTATGCGGCGACCATCCTGGTGCTGGTCCTGCTCTCCCGCGATGCCCTGCGCACCCGGCTGTATGCCCCGGTTTCCCTGGGCCAGCCGTGGAAGGCCGGGCACTGACGAGGGCAGGTTCTTCGATTAGTTGTTTTAACTATTTATATATTCTTCGATAGATTTAGATAATTTCACTGATGGCCTAAATCAATGGGGCATTTTTGCCGAACCCCGTTAAGATTCTCCCAGTCGATTTGAAACACCCCATTCAACTGAGAGAGGAACGACTGATGTCCCTGATCAACACTCAAGTCCAACCGTTCAAGGTCAACGCTTTCCACAACGGCAAGTTCATCGAGGTGACCGAGGAATCCCTGAAGGGCAAGTGGTCGGTCCTGATCTTCATGCCGGCTGCCTTCACCTTCAACTGCCCGACCGAGATCGAAGACGCCGCCAACAACTACGGCGAGTTCCAGAAAGCCGGTGCCGAGGTCTACATCGTGACCACCGACACCCACTTCTCGCACAAGGTCTGGCACGAAACCTCCCCGGCCGTCGGCAAGGCCCAGTTCCCGCTGATCGGCGACCCGACCCACCAGCTGACCAACGCCTTCGGCGTGCACATCCCGGAAGAAGGCCTGGCCCTGCGCGGTACCTTCGTGATCAACCCGGAAGGCGTGATCAAGACCGTCGAGATCCACTCCAACGAGATCGCTCGTGACGTCGGCGAGACCGTACGCAAGCTGAAGGCCGCCCAGTACACCGCCGCTCACCCGGGCGAAGTCTGCCCGGCCAAGTGGAAGGAAGGCGAGAAGACCCTCGCTCCGTCCCTGGACCTGGTCGGCAAGATCTAAGACCGCGCCGGCGGCATTCGCCGCCAGCCTCTCCGGCGGACGATCCCTCGCGGATCGTCCACCCTTCACCCAGCCAACGCGCCGTGCAGGGCGGATGTCCCATCCGCCGGGGATACGTTTGCCCGAATTTCGAGGAGCTGAACCATGTTGGACGCCAATCTTAAAACCCAGTTGAAGGCCTACCTGGAAAAGGTCAGCCAGCCGTTCGAGATCGTCGCGTCCCTCGATGACAGCGACAAATCCCGCGAGCTGCTGGGCCTGCTGCAAGACATCGTCGGCCTGACCGACAAGATCACCCTGAAGACCGACGGCAGCGATGCGCGCAAACCGTCGTTCTCGCTGAACCGCCCCGGTGCGGACATCGGCCTGCGCTTCGCCGGTATCCCCATGGGCCACGAATTCACCTCGCTGGTGCTGGCCCTGCTGCAGGTAGGCGGCCACCCCTCCAAGCTCGACGCGGACGTGATCGAGCAGGTCAAGGGCATCGAGGGCACCTACGAGTTCGAAACCTACTTCTCGCTGTCCTGCCAGAACTGCCCGGACGTGGTCCAGGCGCTGAACCTGATGGCCGTGCTCAACCCGAACATCCGTCACGTCGCCATCGACGGCGCGCTGTTCCAGGATGAGGTCGAGGCGCGCCAGATCATGTCGGTGCCGAGCATCTACCTCAACGGCGAAGTCTTCGGCCAGGGCCGCATGGGCGTGGAAGAGATCCTCGCCAAGATCGACACCGGCGCCGCCGCCCGCGACGCCGAGAAGCTGACCGCCCGCGACGCCTTCGACGTACTGGTGGTCGGCGGTGGTCCGGCCGGCGCCGCGGCGGCGATCTACGCCGCGCGCAAGGGCATTCGCACCGGCGTCGCCGCCGAGCGCTTCGGCGGCCAGGTGCTGGACACCATGGCCATCGAGAACTTCATCTCGGTGCAGGAGACCGAAGGGCCGAAGCTGGCGCGGGCGCTTGAAGAGCATGTGCGTCACTACGAGGTCGACATCATGAACCTGCAGCGCGCCAGCAAGCTGGTTCCGGCGAAGAACGCCGGCGAGCTGCACGAAGTGCGGTTCGAGAGCGGCGGCAGCCTCAAGGCCAAGACCCTGATCCTCGCCACCGGCGCTCGCTGGCGCGAAATGGGCGTGCCCGGCGAGCAGGAGTACAAGGCCAAGGGTGTGTGCTTCTGCCCGCACTGCGACGGCCCGCTGTTCAAGGGCAAGCGCGTGGCGGTGATCGGCGGCGGCAACTCTGGCGTCGAGGCGGCCATCGACCTGGCCGGCATCGTCGCCCACGTGACCCTGCTGGAATTCGACAGCAAGTTGCGCGCCGACGCCGTGCTGCAACGCAAGCTCTACAGCCTGCCGAACGTCGAGGTGATCACCAGTGCCCTGACCAGCGAAGTGAAGGGCGACGGCCAGAAGGTCACCGGCCTGGTGTACAAGGACCGCAACTCCGAGGAGTTCAAGTCGATCGAGCTGGAAGGCATCTTCGTGCAGATCGGCCTGCTGCCCAACACCGAGTGGCTCAAGGGCTGCGTCGAGCTGTCGCCGCGTGGCGAGATCATCGTCGACGCCCGTGGCGAGACCTCGCTGCCCGGCATCTTCGCCGCCGGCGACGTGACCACGGTGCCGTACAAGCAGATCGTGATCGCCGTGGGCGAGGGCGCCAAGGCTTCGCTGAGCGCCTTCGACCACCTGATCCGGACCTCCGCGCCGGAGTGACCCGGCCAGCGACCGTCGAACCAGGGACGCCCGGAGCGCGAAAGCGCCCCGGGCGTTTTCGTTGGCGCGACCGCCCGCCTCAGGCCGGGATATCCAGGTTCGCGTGGCCCGGCGCGGCGGCCGCCTCGGCGTAGACCTTCTCGTCTTCCTCGATCACCCGCGAGGCCGGCCCCACCAGCAACGGGTCGGGCTCATGGGCGATGCGCCGGTCCTTGTCCGGGTAGTCCAGCGCGTGCAGGAAGTGGCGGATGCAGTTGAGTCGCGCGCGCTTCTTGTCGTCGGACTTGATGACCGTCCACGGCGCGTCGGCGGTGTCGGTATGGAAGAACATCGCCTGCTTGGCGGCGGTGTAGTCGTCCCACTTGTCCAGAGACTTGATGTCGATGGGCGACAGCTTCCAGTGCTTGAGCGGATCGTCGCGGCGCGAGATGAAGCGCCGCAGTTGCTCCTCGCGGCTCACCGAGAACCAGTACTTGAACAGCAGGATGCCGCTGTTGCTCAGCATGCGCTCCAGCTCGGGGGCCTGGCGCATGAACTCCAGGTATTGCAGTGGCGAACAGAAGCCCATGACCCGCTCGACGCCGGCGCGGTTGTACCAGGAGCGGTCGAAGAAGACCATCTCGCCGGCGGTGGGCAGGTGCTGGATGTAGCGCTGGAAATACCACTGGCCCTGCTCCTGGGAGGAGGGTTTCTCCAGGGCTACGATCCGCGCGCCGCGCGGGTTCAGGTGCTCCATGAAGCGCTTGATGGTACCGCCCTTGCCGGCGGCGTCGCGGCCTTCGAACAGGACCACCACGCGCTGGCCGGTCTCCTTCACCCAGCTCTGCACCTTGAGCAGTTCGATCTGCAGGTCGTGCTTGGCTTTCTCGTACTCGTTGCGGCGCATCCGCGTGTGATAGGGATAGTTCGCCGGCAGGCTCGCCGAGGTGCTGTCCTCGCTGCTGCCGTGGGGCGCGCTGGCGACCTGCAGGGCCACGGGCTTCTGGCTGATCGCCTGGATCTCCTCGCGGGCCTTCTGCGC